>CAMLEX010000069.1 GCA_946479055.1 uncultured Bacteroidota bacterium
AACAATAAAAAATAAACCGATGAAATGTTTTTCAATATTATTAACAGCCATTTTTTTCTCTATTACTGCTTCTACTCAACTGGCTGAAGACTCAATAAAGTCAACTATTAATACGCTGTTTGTTGCTATGAAAAACAGCGATGCTGCTTTGTTTAAGAATGTTTTTTCTGATAGTGCTGTGTTGCAAACAATCAGCCGCAGCAAAGAAGGAAAAACTTTGGTTAAAACTGAAAATGTTGAAGAGTTTGCAAACTTTGTCGGACAGTTAAAAAAAGATTCTGCTGATGAACGCATCAGTTTTGAAACCATTAAGATTGATGGCCCGCTTGCTATGGTGTGGACTCCGTATAACTTTTATTACAATGGTGCATTCAGCCATTGCGGAGTTAATTCGTTTCAGTTGGTACGATTTGATGGTGCATGGAAAATACAATACCTTATCGATACAAGAAGAAGGACAGGTTGTAAGCCGTAACTATTTCTTTTTGTATCTATATTTTTTATTGACTCTTGAGCTGTTAAAATAGTCATTAAGCTCTTTTTCTGTCATATCAGGAGGTACCATTTCAAGGGGAACATCTACTAATTGTATCTGTACCTGCTTTAACTCTTCCCGGAGTTTCGCCGTTTTCTTTGTAACATCCGGATCTCTTTCGCCAATGATCATATTGTCACTAACCATATACTGCAGTCGTTTGATAGCTGAACGGATAACGGTAGCCTGGTTTTGTTCTACCGATTTGTTGGGAGCAGTAGCTTCTTTAATAGGTGTAAGCGCAACGCCTACACTTGGCAACACCTTTCCGGTATTTTGCGATGACTTACTTGATGAAGTATTCAGGATAGTACCTGTTAATGCAGAGCTTGCGGCTGTAAGATCAAACCCGGTTCTGGCACCCTTAGTCTTTCTTACTTTTTTGTCTAATTGAAAGAAAACATACTGCAATTGCATTACATAAAATTTGACGTTACTTGCAACAGCAGCATGCTCTTGCACCGCAAAGGGATAATTCAATGCATCTTTTACTATTATTTTGACAATGGCCGTATCTCTTACTTTAAATCTTGTTGTACCAATAAAATTAAGCAGAACGGTTTTTTGTTTCCCTGTATCTGTGTCTGATACAAAATCAAAAGGCGGGGTCCATGAAAAATGATCATCGCAATGCTTAACCATTTTGTAATCACTGATAGGAACACTGCTGCTGAATAAAATATCTTCTATGGGGAAATTCCCTGATTCGCATACCACGCCAAAATCAACCGGCTTGCCTTCCTCTACAATCAGGGTATTTGATACGGTAAACTTGACTTTAGGTTGTAGTACTTCGGTATTATAAAACATCAGTGTGATACTGGTGTCAATTTTATCTGCAGGGTCGGATAGATTCTGAACTCCTATTTTTAAAGAATATTCATAATCATATTTCAGTTTACCGGAAAGGAAAAAAGATTTTTCAGCTTTAAAAGTGAGTAATCCGTCCTTGCTGATCTTCATACCTACAGGAGAATTCCGCAGAAACCAGTAATAATTTTTTTCATCTTTATTTATCAATAACTGGTATGAAAACGTCGAATCAACCTGTACTGTGAAATAGGGATTGAGATTGATAATACGCAGAGGTGTATCTACAATTACTGGTGGAATTACCAGTGGAACAGTATCATTGACCTGGCTAAAAGCCTGAACGGATAAAAGGGTAACAAGCAAATAACAAAGCCTTAGTTTCCTCATTCCATGAATTTTAATAATGTAATAAAGGACGCAAAACTAACTCATTTAGTTGTAAAATGTTTTTGTGAAAATGGCAGTATTAAAATAAGAAACCCCATCGTAGAAACGACGGGGTGTAAACCAAAACCAACTGCTTATGAGAAAATTTTTAAATCTGTTAGTGCTTATTGAATGTTTATTTCTTTTACTGCTGGTTTGACTTCTTCTTTCTTTGGAAGGTTTAATGTCAAAACACCATTAAAATATTTTGCATCAATCTTAGTACCATCGGTTTTTTCATCCAGTGTAAAAGATCTTTTGAACGAACGATAGCTATACTCACTGCGAATTTGTTTTTCATTCTCATCTTTCACTTCGTTTTTCTTCTCTGCAGAAATAGTCAGTAATTGCTGCTCAAGGCTTACTTTGAAATCTGTTTTTTCAAAGCCAGGCGCCACTATTTCAATACTGTAATTCTTATCAGTTTCTTTAATATTTACAGGCACTATACCTTTCCAGTTTTGTTCATTTTTATACAAGACGGGAAACTCTGCAAAAAGGTCGTCGACAAGATTGTTAAAAGTTCCTTCAAAAGGCTTACGGTTAAATTTTACGTGTGTCATATTTTTTATTTTTAGTTTAATAAATACTCACAGTCCTTTTTCAAATGCCATACCACCACAATTTTATCCTCTTGTTTATGTCAAGCAAGCAAAAAATATCTACCTAGCATGACATAGTTTCAGTAGGAGGTCGAAATGTGTGACATAATTTCCTGTTTAGCGGCTATTCTGAACTTTTTATCTATTTTTACGTTCTTTTTAAAACACCTTGAAAAATATGTATCCAGAAGAAATAGTAATCCCCATGAAGGAGGAGCTCACCGATAATGGATTTTTAGAATTGTTGACGCCTGCAGATGTAGAAGCCCAATTATCAAAAGAAGGTACCACTCTTGTAATGATCAATTCTGTTTGTGGTTGTTCTGCAGGAACGGCTCGTCCCGGAGTTTTAATGGCTGTAGCTAATGCAAAAGAAAAACCCGATTACATTACTACAAGTTTTGCCGGATTTGATATAGACGCTGTAAAAACACTTCGTCAACACCTGGCTCCATATCCGCCATCTTCTCCAGCTATTGCTTTGTTTAAAAATGGACAATTGGTACATTTTATTGAGCGTCATCAGATCGAAGGAAGATCGGCGCAGGTAATTGCCAATAATCTCATTGGTGCATTCCAAGAATATTGCAATTAAGAAATTATATTATGAGATAACAGCTTTCCTGGATAAAGGGGAGCTGTTATTATTTTGCGCAAGCTTGTTTTTCCATTGTATATTCGCCTGCTTAAAAAACCTAACCACTGGCTAATGTATCCTAATCTTTATTTTGCCTTTAAAGACCTTTTTGGTGTAGAGTGGCCGTTTCTTCGTTTTGTAAATTCATTTGGATTTTTTGTAGCGATAGCCTTTATTTTATCTGCCATTGTATTGGCTGCTGAATTAAAACGCAAGAGTAGCGAAGGTTTGTTGCAACCCAAAGACATGCAGGTAATGGTTGGACAACCTGCAACAGCTGGAGAATTATTACTGAACTTTTTATTGGGATTTTTATTGGGTTATAAGATCATAGCCCTTTTCATTATGGATAGTTCAGCTACTGAAGATCCGCAAGCTTTTATTTTTTCTACTATTGGAAGCTGGCCCGCCGGTATTCTTTTGGGATTACTATTTGCAGGTTTGAAGTGGTATGAAAAGAATAAGCAAAAACTTCCAAAGCCGGAAAAAAGGACAATACGGATCTGGCCGCAGGACAGAGTAGGAGAGATTACCATTCTTGCACTTGTTTTTGGTTTATTAGGGGCAAAATTGTTCGATATATTTGAGAACTGGAGTGATTTTCTCAAACAACCCTCGTCTTACCTGCTTTCCCCTTCCGGACTTACTTTTTATGGAGGTTTGATCTGTGCGGCGATAGCAATCTGGATATATGCCAGAAAGCATAATATCGGATTCTGGCACTTAAATGATGCTGCAGCTCCTACGTTAATGCTTGCTTATGGCTTGGGTCGTATTGGTTGCCAGGTTTCGGGGGATGGGGATTGGGGTATTGTAAACACCAGCTCTAAACCTTTTAACTGGCTTCCTGATTGGATGTGGGCCTACAATTATCCAAATAATGTAAATGAAGCCGGTGTTCCTATACCAGGCTGTGTTGGCAAATATTGTAATGAACTAAATCCACCGGTTTATCCAACACCTTTCTATGAAATAGTGGGTTGCCTCTTATTATTCGGGTTATTATGGTCCTTGCGAAAAAAACTCAGAACCCCTGGTACCATGTTTGCTCTTTATCTTATGTTGAATGGGATGGAGCGGTTCTTAATAGAAAAGATAAGGGTAAATAGCAGGCTTAATATCTTCGGATTTCAGCCCACACAGGCTGAGGTGATCTCTACTTTGCTTTTCCTGGCAGGTCTTATCCTGTGGATTGTTTTAAAAAAGAAAGAATCGACCGTGAAATCCACATCCTGAAGGCATTGAGGAATATCAATTTATTTTTATTTATTTTTTTATCAAATAGCTTGAAGATGCCCGCCCATTAAGCCTTTGGTGATAATTCCTTATTAAAAGGGAACGTTTGCATTAAATTGAATTTTAGTTAATTATTCACAGGGGTTATGAGATTTGAAGCTTGCGATGTACCTTTGCATACAGACCCGGACGGTCACCTTAACCTGCATTTTACAATATTCTTTAAACCAAGATTGGAACTTAATTGTTTAAATACTAAACAGCTTAAATTATTATGAGGCAGCTCAAAATTGCTACCCAGATTACGAACAGGGATTCCCAGGCGGTTGAAAAATACCTGCAAGAGATTTCGAAAATTTCGATGATCACCCCTGAGGAAGAAACTACTCTGGCACAGCGCATCAAAATGGGTGATCAAAAAGCATTGGACAAATTAGTACAAGCCAATCTTCGTTTCGTGGTGTCTGTGGCCAAACAGTACCAGCACCAGGGTTTGTCTCTAAGTGATCTTATCAATGAAGGTAATCTTGGTTTGATAAAAGCAGCACAACGCTTTGACGAAACAAAAGGGTTTAAATTTATTTCTTATGCTGTATGGTGGATCCGTCAGTCTATTTTGCAGGCTTTAGCTGAGCAAGGTAGATTGGTTCGTTTGCCTCAAAATAAGATTGGTACATATAATAAAGCTAATAAGGCTTATATGGCTTTCGAGCAAGAGCATGAAAGGGAACCAAGTACAGAAGAATTAGCCGAATTGCTTGAAATGAGTGAGACGGAGATCAACAATATTTTTCAAAGCAATACCCGGCACACATCCCTGGATGCACCTGTACACGAAGCAGAAGATGTAGCAATGGGTGACTTGCTGGAAGGCGGTGATGATACAGATGATGATGTAATGAAGGATTCATTGAGAAATGAGATCCGCCGTGTATTAAAATCACTTAGCCCCCGCGAAGCGGAGATTGTAAATGCCTACTTCGGGTTGGATGGTGAACAAGGTGTAACGATCGAGCAGATCGGTCAGAAGTATGATCTTACTAAAGAACGTATCCGCCAGATCAAGGAAAGAGCTATTAAGAGGTTACAGAAAGCCCGTTATAGCAGCGCCTTGAAAGCATATCTTGGCTAAACACTTGTTTGTAAAGTTCGCTCAAGAGCGAATAAAAATAGCAGATCTTCAACCGAAAGGCTGAAGAATATTGGTGGGTTTATTTTAAGAAAACAGCTCCGGTCAGTTTGATTGGGGCTGTTTTCTTTTTAGCATTCATATAAATTATCGGGACTGAAAGCCGGTAATTCCCCTAAAATCATCTCAGGTCTCTTTTTTTCTTCGAAATTTTATGCGTTAGTCCAAACAATAACCGGAATTTAGTGTTTTACTATTCTTTGCCAGAAACTAATGATGCTCCAGCCATAGCAATAGAATATTCACCTATTATATTTATAGATCATCATGAAGAAGAACAGATTCGCGGTTGCCTGTCTGCTATTAGTTTCTTTCACCTTTTATTCTGTAAATACGAATGCCCAAAACGGAGATAGCTTACTGCGGGATGCTACTTTGCAAAATATCATTCAATATGCATTGAAGAACCAACCCTTGGTTCAGCAATCTGTGATTGACGAAAAGATAACAGAACTGCAAATCAAATCAAAATTAGCAGATTGGTATCCGCAGGTAAATTTCAATTATATCTACCAGCATAATTTCCAGGTGCAAACCAGTATTATCGGTGGCAACCCGGTTAAACTGGGTGTTGATAATACTTCTGCATTACAGTTTACAGCTTCACAGTCTATATTTAATCGCGATGTTTTATTAGCCAAGAGGACAAAAGGAGATGTTCGCCTGCAAGTAAAACAACAAACTGAAAATACAAAAATTGAGGTGGTCGCAAATGTTTCAAAAGCATTTTATGATGTATTGGCTACTGAACAACAAATAAAAGTTGTAAATGAAAATATAGTCAGGTTAGAAAGAAGTTTAAAAGATGCACGTGCACAATATGATGCCGGGGTTGTAGACAAAACAGATTATAAAAGGGCTACCATTGCGTTAAACAATGCAAAAGCATCAAAGAAAAGCAATGAAGAAGCTTTGAAAGCAAAGACAGAATACCTGAAGGCATTGATGAACTACCCGGAAACTGCCGCAATTGCGATTATATATGATAGTGCATCACTGGAAAATGAGTTAGCAGTAGATACCTTGCAGGCTGTTGATTATGCTAAGCGAATCGAATACCAGCAATTACATACACAAAGAAAGTTGCTGAAGGCGAATGTAAAATATAATAAATGGGATTTCTTTCCTTCTGTATCAGCCAACGGCGCATACAATCTTAATTATTTAAATAATGATTTTGGAAAATTATATAATCAATCCTTTCCTAATTCATATGCGGGGTTAACGCTGGCCTTTCCTATTTTTCAGGGAGGAAAAAGAAAATATAATATCAGGCAAGCTGAATGGCAATTAAAAAGAACCGACCTGGATATTATAAGCCTGAAGAATTCTGTGAACACAGAATATATTACCGCAATGGCAGATTATAAATCTAGTCTTTCTAATTACCAGGCTGTAAAAGAAAATGTATTGCTGGCACAAGAAGTATATGATGTAATAAATCTCCAATATCGTTCCGGCATTAAAACTTACCTGGAAGTGGTGAATGCAGAAACAGATCTGCGTACTTCGCAGATAAATTATTTTAATGCCTTATACCAGGTTTTGAGCAGCAAGATCGATTTGCTGAAAAGTTTGGGAGAGATTCGTTACTAAAAGTTTATTAGCAGGAAAACTTAAGTTTAAAAGATTTACAAAGAGTAAAGAATATGAGATTCAAATCAATCAAAACCAATTTTGTTATTGCTGCCGCTATTTTTTTATCGGCTTGTGGTGGTAAGCAACAACAGCAGCAAGGCCCACCACCGGCTGTACCCGTTACCGTGGAAGAGGCAGCCGGTACTGAAGCTGCTTATTATGATGAATACCCCGGAACGGTTGTAGCACTCAATCAAACTGAATTAAGGGCACAGGTAACCGGATATGTAACCGGTATTTATTTTAAGGATGGCGATAAAGTTAAAAAAGGACAGCGATTATATTCTATAGATCAGCAACTATACAATGCCAATTATCAGCAATCGCTGGCTGCTTTGAAAGTACAGGAAACCAATTTACTGAAAGCTCAGAAGGATGCCGATCGTTATCATGAATTGGATAAAAAAGACGCCATTGCCAAGCAGCAGGTAGATTACGCAGATGCCGCGTTGGAGGCTGCCAGGAAACAGGTAGATGCGGCTAAAGCAAATGTAAATGCCGTAAGAGCCAATGTAAATTTTGCCACTATTATAGCGCCTTTCAGCGGAACGATAGGTATATCGCAGGTAAGAACAGGAACATCTGTCGTGGCCGGACAAACCATCTTAAATACAGTTTCAACAGATAACCCGATAGCGGTTGATTTTGTGGTTGACCAAAAGGAAGTGTACCGGTTTTCACAATTTCAGCAGCAGCGTAAGAAAGTAAATGATTCCACTTTTTCAATTGCATTTGGGGCAGATTTGTATCCTTTGTATGGTAGCATCAGTTTAATTGACCGTGCCGTTGATCCGCAAACAGGAACTATTAAAACAAGATTGGTTTTTCCGAATGATAAAAACATGCTGAAAGCAGGGATGAGTACAACGGTAAGAGTATTGAACAGCAGCAAAGAAAAATCGGTGACCATTCCTTATAAAGCTGTTACAGAACAGTTGGGAGAATTTTTTGTGTATGTGGTGGGAGATAGTAATAAAGTATCACAAAAGAAAATAACAGTAGGTAAACAGTTAGGTTCAAATGTAATTGTAAAAGATGGTTTGAAAGAAGGAGAGAAAGTAGTGGTGCAGGGGGTGCAGAATTTGAGAGAAGGTGCAGTAATTACCACGGCGCCGCCACAACAGACAGGTGCAGCAAAAAAATGAATCATCAAATGCTGATACGCGAACAGAAACCTGAAGTGTGCGACGCAACGAAGATGATAGTAGTGCCATCGCTGGTAACAAAAAATAAAAACTAATAATCAGATAAGTGTTGATTATGTGAAGGTAATTCACCATTCACCACTCACGATTCACCAACATGATAGCAGAAACTTTTATAAAAAGACCGGTTACAGCCATTGTGATTTCAATTGTGCTGGTATTGGTAGGTATTATTTCTCTTATTAATCTTCCTGTTGCACAGTACCCGGAAATTTCTCCACCCACGGTTTCCATAGCAGGAAACTTTACCGGTGCTGATGCACAAACTGTAGAGCAAACAACAACAACTGCGATAGAAACGCAGGTGAATGGTACTCCGGGCATGACTTACATGAGTAGCAACAGCACCAGTAGCGGGCAAAGCAGTATTACGGTAAATTTTGAAGTAGGTACAGATATCAATATCGCAACACTTGATGTGCAGAACAGGGTAAGTGTGGCTGAGCCTACATTACCTGATGCAGTAAAACGGTTAGGGCTTACCGTTCGTAAACGTAACCCGAGTATCATGATGGCTTTGGCGTTTTATTCTCCCAATGGTACGCATGATGCAACCTTCATTGGAAATTATGTAAACCTTTATGTAAAAGATGCATTGCTGCGGGTGAAAGGAGTGGGAGATATATTTTCCCGTGCAGATGATTTCAGTATGCGTGTCTGGTACAATCCTGAAAAATTAGCTGCATTGAGTATTACTCCCGCGGAAGTAAATGCTGCATTGCAGGAACAGAACCTGCAAACGGCCGCCGGTACAATCGGAGGAAATCCACAACCAGGAGTACAAACTTTTGAATATAGTATACTTACCAATAGCCGAATCAATACAAAAGAACAGTTTGAAAATATTATAGTTCGTACCAGGCCGGCTGATGGTAGTGTAGTATATCTGAAAGATGTTGCAAGAATAGAACTGGGAAAATTTGATTATACATCAAATGCATTTGTAAATGGTAAACCGGCTGCTTTTGTTTTGATTTACCAGGCACCGGGTGCTAATGCCTTGGATACTTATGAAGGAATTAATAATGCCCTGGAAAATATGCGAAAGAATTTTCCTAAGGATGTTGATTATTTGGTTCCGCTTGAAACAGCAACGGTGGTGGAAGTATCTATTAACGAAGTGGTGTATACGTTGATAGAAGCCCTGATACTTGTTGTATTGGTAGTATTTTTATTTCTGCAGAACTGGCGGGCTACATTGATTCCTATATTAGCTATTCCAGTTTCGCTGATCGGTACATTTATTTTATTTGGCCCATTAGGTTTTACTATTAATACATTGACACTTTTTGCCTTTGTATTAGCAATTGGTATAGTGGTGGATGATGCGATTGTAGTAGTTGAAGCTGTGCAACACAATATTGATTATGAAAAGATGTCGCCGAAAGAAGCCACCATTAAAGCGATGAAAGAAATATCGGCCCCTGTAATTGCTATTGCCTTGATTTTAGCAGCGGTATTTGTACCTGTTGGATTCATCCCGGGTATTGTAGGACGGCTGTACCAACAGTTTGCAATCACTATCGCGGTATCTGTTATCATTTCGGCTTTTGTTGCCTTATCTCTTACACCGGCATTATGTACCCTTCTGCTGAAACCGTCAAAAGGTGAAAATGAAAAAAAGAATTTACTGGAAAAATTCTTTGCAAGGTTTAATAATGGATTCAATCGTTTAACGAATGGATATACAAAAGGCGTTGGAGGTTGGATAAGAAAAACACCTTATGTATTGATAATGCTTGTCGTTCTTTTTGTGGGACTGTTTTTCTTATTTAAAAATAAACCCACCGGCTTTATTCCAACGGAAGATGAAGGCCGCATGTATGTGACCTATGAAATGCCGGAAGCAACTTCTACCACCCGTAGTATTGCTATGTTGAAAGAAATAATGGAACGGGTTCGAAAAATACCTGAGATCAACGTAGTAGGAGGTTTAGCCGGATTAAATATTGTAAGCTTTTCAAACAAAGCGAATGTGGGAACTATGTTCGTTAGTTTAAAACCATGGGATGACCGTAAAGGAAAGGAACATCATGTGCAAGCTGTGATTGCCAAAATAAGGGCTGCAACAGCAGAGATAAAAGAAGCCAGGGTAATGCCGATTGCACCACCGGCTATTCCAGGTTTGGGTGCTACATCGGGTTTTACTTTTGAATTACAACAAACAGGAACAACTGATAATATTCAACAGTTTGAAGCCGTAACCCGTGACTTCCTGGGAAAACTTAATCAGCGGCCGGAAATAGGTATGGCCTACACTTTTTTCAACGCTAAAACACCAAGTTACCAGGTAGATGTCGATAAAGAACAGGCAAAAAAATTAGGTGTGTTGGTATCTGATGTATACAGCACTCTTTCCAATTTTTTAGGAAGCAGCTATGTAAATGATTTTAATCTATACGGCAGAAATTTCAGGGTGATGTCGCAGGCTGACAGTTCATTCCGCAGTTCGCTGGCAAATATTGAAAAATATTATGTTCGCAACAGCCAGGGAAATATGGTTCCATTAGGTTCTTTGATAACAAGCAGAGTGATAGAATCGCCTGCTGTTATTTCGCATTATAATGTGTATCGGTCCGTTGAAATTAATGGCTCACCTAAACCAGGATTCAGTAGTGGCCAGGCTATAGAAGCACTGAAAGAAGTGGCAAAAACATTACCTGCTGGATATGGATACGAATTTTCAGGCATGAGCCGTGAGGAAATAAGAGCAGGCAACCAGCAATCTCTTGTATTCATTATCTCAGTGGTATTTGTATTCTTGTTCTTAGCCGCTTTATACGAAAGCTGGTCGGTACCATTCTCTGTATTATTTGCCGTGCCAATTGGTGCATTTGGTTCCATATTGACATTGACGTTTATTCCAAGCCTGAATAATAATATTTATGCACAGATAGGATTGATAACCCTGATAGGGTTGGCTGCTAAAAATGCGATCCTGATCGTAGAGTTTGCAAAGGAAAGAGTAGATAAAGGCATTGATGTTGTACATGCCACTTTGCAAGCCGTGCGGTTACGTTTACGTCCTATTGTAATGACTTCACTGGCCTTTATTCTTGGCGTATTACCTCTGGCATTTGCAAGCGGTGCGGCTGCAGAAAGCCGTAAAACTATTGGCTGGACCGTGTTTGGTGGGATGATATCCGCCACAACGCTGGCTATCTTTGTGGTACCGGTGTTGTTTGTATTGATCACAAAATTATCCTACGGTAAAAAGTTGAAACGATTAGCAGAAGATCATAAAAAAGAGGAGGATACCGATAAACGGATAATAGATCAAAGACTGGGATAAACCCTGTTACTTTTAAATATAAAGATTACCAGTTCTTATAGGGTTGGTAATCTTTTTTAGTTATTGACAAAGGATATACATTTTGCAAATAGCTGTTTGGCATTTTGACTAAATAAACTTTCTTTTGCAATTATTGTTTTTAATAGCGAATAATTGAAATCATGACAGACGGAAACATAGAAAAAGTAAGTGTATTAATTATAGGAAGTGGACCTGCCGGATATACAGCTGCTATATATGCAGCAAGAGCGAATCTGAAACCTGTTTTATACCAGGGCATTCAACCTGGTGGTCAATTAACAATCACTACTGAGGTTGAAAACTACCCCGGTTATTCAGAGGGTGTGCAGGGTCCTGAAATGATGGTGGATTTTGAAAAGCAGGCACTGCGAATG
>CAMLEX010000070.1 GCA_946479055.1 uncultured Bacteroidota bacterium
GTTCAGACGTGTGCTCTTCCGATCTCTTTTTCTCTTTATTCTCTTTGAGCTCTTAGCCTTAATTCAATTCCATCGGTTTACCATTAAAAATAGTATCATCCGCTTTTAATCTTTGTTCCCATTGCCATGCTGTAAGCATCATTTCATCCAATGAAAATTGGGGCTCCCATCCCAATTTTGTTCTGGCCAGATCATTATTGGCATAGATAGCGATCACATCACCGGCGCGACGGGGACCTATTTCATAATTTAATTTTACACCACTTACCTTTTCAAAAGACTGGATAGCTTCTAATACCGTTACTCCGTTGCCGGTACCCAGGTTAAAAACTTCACATAAGCCATCGTTTTTATCCTGTTCCAGGTATTCGATAGCCAACGTATGCGCATGGGCTATATCGCTGACATGAATAAAATCACGGATACAGGATCCATCCCGGGTATCATAGTCATTACCATACACAGTCATTTTTGCCAGCTTGCCAATGGCGGTTTGTGTAATAGCCGGCACAAGATTTTGTGGTTTGCCGATGGGTGTTTCCCCGATATGAATAGAAGGGTGTGCACCAACAGGATTGAAATAGCGAAGTAAAATACATTGTGTGCCTGCGCTTTTTGCAAATTCATTGATGATCTGTTCTCCCATTTGTTTGGTATAGCCATAAGGCGACTCTGCTGGCTTGGGAGGCGTTTGTTCCGTAACAGGAATATGGTCAGGATTGCCATAAACTGTACAAGACGAAGAAAAAACGAAATAAGGTATTTTAAACTCCTGTACGCATTTTAAAAGATTGATCAGCGAAGTGAGATTATTTTCAAAATACATCAATGGTTTTTCTACGGATTCACCTACCGCTTTATAGGCGGCAAAATGAATGATACCTTCTATATCCGTATTTTCCTGGAAAATGGCGAACGTATCATCAAAGTTGCAAAGATCAACTTTGTAATTCTTTACTTTTATCCCGGTTATTTTTTCAACTCCTTCCAGCATAGTGGGATTAGAGCGGCTATTATTATCAACGGATATTACATTAAATCCGTTGTTTATCAGATCAACGATGGTATGCGAGCCTATGTAGCCGGAGCCACCTGTTACAAGTATTGTAGCCATAAGTAATCCTGTCTTTTTTCTGCCCGCAAAGGTGGGGAATATCAATCAATTCCTGAAGAGAAAATAAGTGCAAACGATTTCAGATAAACAAATGAACAATAAAATAGACAAGAGCGGCCAGGGCGCCACTTACAGGGATGGTCAGAATCCAGGCCCAGAGCAGGTTGACGGTGACTCCCCATCGAACAGCCGATAAACGTTTAGTAGCACCTACTCCAATAATAGAACCGGTGATCGTATGTGTGGTGCTCACAGGTATTTTCAATGCTTCAGTAACAAATAGGGTAATAGCACCTGCTGTTTCAGCGGCTACGCCTTCAAATGGAGTTACTTTGGTGATACGGGTTCCCATGGTTTTTATGATCTTCCAACCGCCGCTCATAGTTCCGGCAGCAATGGCTGTATAACAGGCTAATGGTACCCACACGGGCATTTGATGAAAATCAGAAATGCTGCCGCTGGCTATCAATGCAGCGGTTATAATACCCATTACTTTTTGCGCATCATTACCTCCATGTCCTATGCTGAAAGCGGCAGATGATACCAATTGCAGGCGTTTGAACCAGGAATTGGCCCGGTTTGCATTAAGGCTGCTGAGGAAAAAAGTAAAGCATGCCATTACAACAAGAATGAATGCTAGTAATATCCATTTAAAATTTTTGGAGTAAAAGATTACCTGGTTAATATAAGATTCGTAATGTGTTCCTTTAGCCACTTTATCCGCATCCGTTTCCATACTATTGTATAAAAAAATACCAACGCAGAGCAATACAATAATGGAGATAACTTTTGGTGCAGCTCCCTTTCTGAAAGAATGAATGAACCAGAGCGAAATGATAAAAGCCATGATCATCCCTACTAAAGGAGCTATCAATATAAATGCAGCTGTTTTAAGAACTACGGCTGAATTCACCGCTCCAAACCCCGCACTGGCAACAGCGGCACCTGCAAATCCACCAATCAATGTATGCGAAGAAGAGGAAGGAATTCCCAGCCACCATGTCAGCAAGTTCCAAAGAATAGCGGCAATCAATCCCGAAAAAATAACCACCATCATTTCGCCGCCGGCTATTGCTTCTGGTTTTACTGTTTTTGCTACGGTATCGGCAACGCCATGATCTTTAAAAATAAAAAAAGCCACAAAGTTGAAAACCGCCGCCCAAACTACCGCCTGGAAAGGTGTCAATACCTTGGTAGAAACAACTGTTGCAATGGAGTTAGCCGCATCATGAAACCCGTTGATATAGTCAAAGATCAATGCTAAGGCTATGATGACGATGAGGAATGTGGTCATAAATTAATTTGGGAATGAGGTGATTTGAAAATTTGAAAAGGAAGAGAATGTTTGTGCTATCAATTTTCAAATTTGCACATTTTCAAATTTTCAAATTGTCAGGAGTATTTAATTATTATAGACTCGATCACATTACTTGCATCTTCACATTTATCGGTAACAATTTCCATTACCTGGTAAATCTCTCTTTTCTTGATCACTTCTTTTGCATCGGGCTCGGTAGCAAAAAGTCTTTCAATGCTCATATCAAATACATCATCGGCCTGGTTCTCTATACTGTTGATCTTAACCAGTGATTCTGTAATGTTGCGCATATTCTTCATATCCCTCAATTCAGCCACTGCAATTTTTACCTGGTAGGCGCCCTGTTCTATCAATTCCGCCATTTTTTGCATGCCCATATCATTGGGGTTGACCCGGTAGAAATTTATTTTTTTGGCGGAAGCATAAATGTAATCAGCGATATCATCGAGGGAGGTAGCGAGGTAGTGAATATCTTCCCGGTCAAATGGCGTAATGAAATTGCGGCCGAGTTCTGTGAATACATTATGCGTAAGTTCATCATTGGCATGTTCAAGATCTTCTACCCGGCTTATCAGCGAAGCTCTTTTGTCAAAATCAGTTTCCGCTACTATTTCTTTTAATTTACCGGCCATGGTATGGCCGTTCTCCGCCATCTTTTCAAACAGCTCAAAAAATATCTTGTTTTTAGGAGTAAATAGTTTCAGGAAAGAATTAAGTCCCATATAGTGTGTTTAAGTCCGATATGTATCGGAAGGTTTGCGAAATTACCAGCTTACTTAGTGCCAGGCATCCCAAAGGGCAGAGTTAATAATTATTTAATATAGAGATAATAATTCCATAACAGCAGGGTAACAGTAGTTTTATATTGTTCAATTGTACCTTGCGCCTCATTTAAAGAGTATTATTTTAATATTAAGTAATGATGAAAAAATCGTTAAGCATACTTCTGATTAGTGGTATTGTCATGTTGGCTTCATTAAATGGGTTTTCGCAACGCTATCTTTCGGATTTTGATTCATTGTTATTTGTAAAAGACACGCTACGCCCCGTATTGAAGCGCTTTGAAAATCTAAGAATTACAGGTTATATCCAGCCCCAGTTCCAGGTGGCTCAGCGCAAAGGTGCAGGGTCTTATAATGGAGGTGATTTTGCTCCGCAATCTGATAACCGGTTTATGTTGCGTAGGGCCAGAGTAAAAATTGATTATTTCCTGGCTACAAAAGACAATTACCCCGTGGCGCTTTTTACCTTCCAGGTAGATGCTACAGAAAGGGGAGTAGGTCTGCGGGATATGTTTGTAAAACTCTATGAAACCAAAAAAAATTATTTGGTGGTAACTGCCGGTATGTTTGCCCGCCCATTTGGTTATGAGGTAAACCTGTCATCTACCTACCGGGAAGCTCCTGAAAGAGGAAGAATGTCGCAGATTTTGATGCCATCGGAAAGAGATCTTGGTGCCATGATAACTTATGAACCCTTGCGCCGTGAAGCCAGGAATAAAAAAATAAAGATTGATGCTGGTATTTTCAATGGCCAGGGATTATCGGGCAGGGCCGATTTTGACAGTTACAAGGATTTTATAAGCCGGGTAACAATCAAGCCAATAAAAAGAAAAAACTGGAATTTCAGTGGTGGTCTATCTCTTTTATATGGTGGCTGGAGAAACGGAACCAAATATGAGTATGAGACAAGGTCCGGGGTAAATGGTGAAAAGTATTTTGCTGTTGATTCTACCCCTTCCAATTTGGGAGGAAAAGCTCCCCGCCAATATTTCGGTGCCGACGTGCAGGCCCTGTTGCACCATGGCTGGGGCGAAACAGAATTCAGGGCCGAATACTGGGCCGGAAAACAGCCCGGCACCGCTACCACAACCACAAACCCGGGCGACCCGCCTTCTTTAAATGGTTCTCCGCTGCCCACTTATAGGCGGGAGTTTAATGGAGCTTTTCTTGTTTTTCTTCAAAACATCATCAATGCAAAGAATCAGCTTATCGTAAAATATGACTGGTATGATCCAAATACAAAAGTAGCTACACAGGATATCGGTAAACCCGGAACTAATCTTACAGCTGCTGATATCAAATTTTCTACATTGGGCCTGGGCTTTTTACATCATATTAATAATAATATAAAGCTGGTGTTCTATTATGATATAGTAAAAAATGAGATTACACAAATGGAAGGATATACAACAGATTTGAAAGACAATATTTTTACCACCCGCATTCATTTCCGGTTTTAACTTAAACTGAACGCCATAATTAACCGGTAACATTAAATTAATATCTTCTTTCCCTAAAGGATTAAATAGGGCTTGTTTCAGAGCATGTTAACATTGCGGTAACATTGAGGTCACAATTCTTTAACCGGCGGGTAACATGCCGGTAATGTTGTGGGCACACCTTTGCAGCAAATCATAGATATGCGTTTAAGGCTGCAATTACTCTCTCTTTTACTGGTACTTTTTTCGGTTGCTAATGCACAGATAAAGCTTAGCGGTAAAGTTGTTAATACTAAAAATGAACCTCTTGCCGGCGTATCGGTAAAGATTGTTGGTGCAACTGGCGGAACTACAACTGATATAGAAGGTCATTACTCATTAAGTCTTACGACTGGTAAGAAATATGAACTGGAATTTTCTGCGATAGGATACCAGGCCAAAAACGTAAATGAAATAGAGCTGACAGATAAACAGGTGAATGAATTAAACATTACACTTGAGTCCACTTCAAAAAATCTTGAAGGTGTTGTTGTAAAAAGTACCACTGTTTCTGCACGCAAAGAATCAACTGCTTCTTTAATTTCATTTCAAAAGAATACTAACACAGTCGCTTCAGTTATTTCGGCAGAATCCATCCGCCGTTCTCCGGATAAAAATACCGGGGAGGTATTGAAACGTATTCCCGGTGCAAGTCTGTTAGAAGATAAATACCTGGTGGTAAGAGGGCTTAGCGACCGCTACAACCAGGCCATGCTGAATGGTATTCAGCTTTCAAGCACGGAGCCTGACCGTAAAACATTTTCTTTCGACATCTTTCCTTCCGCTATGATTGACAATATAATTGTCAATAAAGCTTTTGTTCCTGAACTAAGCGGTGAGTGGGCCGGAGGACTTGTGCAGGTGAACACAAAAGATATTCCTTCTTCTCCTTTTTTTAATGTCCAGGTAGGAACAGGATTCAATAGTAAAACAGTCGGAAAAGATTTTTATACCTATAAAGGAGGAAAACTTGATTTCATGGGTGTTGATGATGGTGCAAGAGCATTGCCGGATGGTATCCCTGCCAAATATGCCTTTAATGCTTTATCCGACGAAGCTAAAACAGACTGGGGTAAAAAATTTGGCAATGACTGGGGTGTTTTAAAGAACACTGCAACCCCTGATCTGTCATTTCAACTGAGTGGTGGGTTCAATTCAAAAATTGGCAGCAAAAAATTAGGGGGTACATTAGCGTTGACGTATAGCAATTCAAGCAGGAACCTTGATTTCCAGAATAATATTTTTACCCTCAATAGAATTGAAAAAACCGCTGATTCCAGTTTTGCCTACAATAATAACAGGTACAGCAAAAACGTACTGGTCGGCGCATTGGCAAATATTGCTCTGCAATTAAATGGCAATAACAAGATCTCTTTAAAAAATATCATTAATGTAAATGCTACCGATTATGTGACATTGAGAACAGGGACTGATTATGAATTCAGATCATCAGGTGCGCCAATCATGGCCCGTGAGCTGGGTTTTAAAGCAAATACATTTTATAACAGCCAGTTATCCGGTGAGCACAATCTGCCATCTTTAAAATCGAAATTGAAATGGTATGGCAGCTTTACTATACTGGATCAATACATACCCAAGCAAAGACGCTTACAATATAACCAATCGGAGAACGGAGAATACTTAGCACTGATTTCTGAAACATCTTCTCAAAAATCTGGCAACTATTTTTATTCTACACTTTCTGATTACATCTATTCGGCCGGTGGCGATTGGACTTATAATTTTAAATGGTTAGGCAATAATCAAAATATTAAAGCCGGTTATTTGTTCCAGATAAAAGACAGGTTATACAATTCTCGTCCGTTCTCTATTACTCTTTCATCAAGTGCTGGTGAAGATTTGAAGAAATTGAGTCCTGAACAAATCTTTGCGGCTGAAAACTTTGGCGTCAATGGTTTTGGATTTGAGGAATATGCGGAATCAAGATTCCGTTATATGGCTAACTCTATTTTAAATGCGGGTTTTCTGCAGTTTGATAACCAATTTACCAATTGGCTGCGGGTGGTATGGGGAGCAAGAATTGAAGATTTTGACCAGGTAGTGGGTAGCACTAAAGAAAGTGATCCACGCCATGTTCATTCACGGGTTACAGATGTATTACCTGCAGTGAATGCTACTTTTAAATTAAACTCAAAAACTAATCTTCGTTTAACTGGTTCACAGACTGTTATCCGTCCGGAGTTCAGGGAGATTTCAGACTTTGCCTTCTATGATTTTGAGTTAGGTGCAACGGTTATTGGTAATAGAAATCTTAAGCGTACGAAAGTAACCAACCTTGATCTGCGGTATGAAATATATCCCCGTTCTGGTGAATTATTTACTGCCGGTGTTTTCTACAAAAAGTTTAAGACACCTATTGAACAATATTTCAATCAGTCCGGTGCAGGCTCTTCAAGTTCTTTCAACTTTATCAATGCGGATGAAGCAACTTCTTATGGCGCCGAAATAGAGTTTCGTAAAAAACTTGACTTTGCAAACGCTTTAAAAAATTTCACGTTCCAGACCAATCTTGCTTATATCAAAAGCAAGGTTGAAAGCAAACTCGAAAACCTGGACAGGCCGATGCAGGGACAGTCTCCTTATATCATCAATGCTTCTTTGCAATATGATATAGAGCCATTGGGTATAAATACAACCGTATTATTTAACCAGATCGGCCGCCGCATCCTGTACGTAGGTAATGACCAGGTTCCTGAAATATGGGAAAATCCAAGGCCGCTTCTTGATTTACAGATAGCCAAAAAACTTATTAAGGATAAAGCGGAAATAAAATTAAATGTGTCAAATATCCTGAACAAAATGGCTTACTACTATCATGATATGAATAGTAACAAAAAGTTTGACAATGGTGCTGGCAAAAATTCTGATGCAATAGCGGTTGGCCGTAACTATGGCACCAACTTCAGTCTTTCTTTCAATTATAAATTCAAATAACTCAATAACTATAAAACAAATGAAAAAGTTAGTCCTCTTTTCTGTAATGGCAGGTATGTTCATCAGTTCCTGTCGCAAGATCGAAGTAGATGGTGACGGAGACTCTACGACCAAGCCAGGCAATCAAACTGAAGTGGTGCTGGAAGGAAAAATATCCGCGGATATGAAACTTACAGCCGATAAAAAATATTTTTTACGAAAAAATGTTCTTGTTACCAACAATGCCACTTTAACTATAGAGCCTGGTACAACTATTTATGGTGAAACTTCAAGTAAGGGTTACCTTGTTATTACCCGTGGTGCAAAAATTATTGCAGAAGGTACAGCTGACAAACCTATTGTATTCACTTCCCAGGCAGATCAGTTTGGCCAAGCAAAGTCTGGTGACTGGGGTGGTATTGTTATACTTGGTAAAGGTGTTGCTAATTCATCTTTTAACGGCCAGGCCGGTGTTGGTGAAATTGAAGGTGGCGTAAATGATGGCGAAGGAAATGGCTTGTATGGCGGCGGTACTACTGCTGACAACAACGATAACTCAGGCATATTAAAATATGTCCGTATTGAATATGCAGGTTATGCCTTTTTACCCGATAAGGAATTGAACAGTCTTACATTAGGCGCCGTGGGTAAAGGAACCATAATTGAATATGTACAGATCGCTTATGCATTGGATGATGCAATAGAGTGTTTTGGTGGCGCTGTTGATCTTAAACATATTGTTATTAACCGCACTTTAGATGACGACCTGGATACGGATAACGGCTATAGTGGTAAAGTACAGTTTGTAATTATCATGCGTGATTCTACCCGTGCAGATGTTTCCAAATCAGAATCTTTTGAAAGCGATAACGATGCTAACGGCTCTACGTTGACGCCACAAACAAGTGCTGTCTATAGTAATATTACCGTTCTTGGTCCAAGGGCTACTGCAAGCAATGTTGGTAATTCATTGTTCCTGGCTGGTGCACAGATACGTCGTAACTCCAGCATTTCAATTTTCAATTCAGTTTTTGTTGGTTGGCCTAAAGGTATTCTGATTGATGATAGCAAAGGAACTGCAACCAGCGATAATGTTGTGGCCGGTAAAGTTGCTATTAAGAATGTTACACTGGCAGGTTGTGCAAAGCCATTGGATTATGCAAAAAAAGAAGGTGGCGCAGATTGGGGTTTGACAGCAGTAACCGATTGGTTTAATACTGCTGATTATAAAAATGCAATATTAGCTGCTCAGGTTGATGTTAAACTGAAAGATCCATTTAATTATAAAACACCTGACTTCACTCCTGAAGCCGGTTCACCATTAACGGCTGCGGATGCTGCAAGCTTTACTGATGCAAAACTTAGCGGATTTGAACAAGTTGCTTTCCGTGGCGCCGTTGGAGTTGAAGGTACACCTGCTGCCACCTGGTGGAAAGGATGGACAAGTTTTAAGTAATCAATTGATACATTTTTTTGCTAAAAAGACCATCTCCAAATAAGAGATGGTCTTTTTAGTTTCGGTTTTGTTGCTTATCTAGTGTGAAATATTTTAAGAGTGATCTAATTTATCGGATTATACACGTAGGTAACCTCATAAGCCGATTTGCGCAGTTCGGGTAATAATTCTCCTATTGTAAGATCCTGTTTTTGGGGGCTTGGCTCACAAACGGAATATTTATCTCCATTGTAAAGTATCGTCTTTCCTACAGGCTTATCAAATTTTACTGCAATGGTCACATGTTTCGGATAAGCCAGCACGATCATAGGAAGATTGTAAATTTCTTTCACTAAGAAAAAAAAGAGTGCTGCCCTATCTTCGCAGTCGCTTTGATCATAGAGTAATGTTTGCTCAGGCGACAAACGTTTTTCGCCGCCAAAATTTTCAGAATCGGTTTGAAATAAAAAAGCATAGCGGGTAAATCGCATCAGGTAGTCCACTCCATTTTTTGTATTCAGCCCTTTTATACTTTTTTTAAGTGAGGGGATGAGAGAACTATATGTTTCCTTACTCAGGGGGATATTAAAATAAGATTCATAATCAACTACAGGGTAATTGGCGAAAATTGTCTTTACCTGCGGATTGAGTTTTATTTTAAAATGATAATCAGTTTGATTGTAATTAAACGTGAGATCTTTTTCTACATAGTCAGTAGGACTAAACCCTGGCAAGTGCGTAACCTTATAGGAAAAAGATTTTAGCGCTTCAGGATTGCGGATAGCTATTTCCGAAAATTTTTCTTTTTCAAAATCAATGGTTCCGTAATCATGATAGTTTAAACAAACATACTGCTTGCCATCACGCATGCGAAAAGGAATATTATAAATGTTCTCATCACTTTGTACATAAAAGAGTAAGCGGTCATTGGAAATAGACAGTGTAGCGTCATATCCTGACTTTGATAAAAAAAACCATTTGTATAATGTATATCGCTGGTAATTTTCAGCTTTAGGGCTTATTTGTTGTGCTGCTTTGCGAATAAGTTGGTAAAACAACCAATCATCCGGTTTGGTTTGTTCCTTGTAGGAAAGAAGGGCGTTAACTATAGGCTGGTATTCAGTTTTGCTGATGCTTTCGTAAAATGATTGTATGGCTGGTGCAGAGAGCGGACCTGGAAAATTTACTAAAGATGATTTGATAAATGGAAACTCAATCGTATCGCCATAAAAATCGAAACGGATAGTTGAGATCTTACTTTGTGCGGATGAGTATTTTGTATGAATACCCAATACAAGTACCAGGGATAATATGAGATGTTTAATTTTCAAAGGCAGCCTATCTCTTTAAAGCTACAAAAACTTAACAATAAGGTAATATTAAATTTTTACAGACTGAAGAAAACTTGCTTATAGTTTTCTTTCCGCCTGCCAGGAGTTGCGGACTAACCCGATTAAATGAATTAATTCTTTGATAACCTTACCGTAACTGTGCTGTAATACAGGCAGCGCATCTTTGCCTTAGTTCTTATCTACACGTCGTTACCAATTGCTGATGGTTAGCAGTTACCATCACATGCAATTTTCTCATGCAGTTTACCATCCCGGCAGCAAGCAGACCGGGGTGGTTTTTTTATGGTTTCTCCTGTCATTATTATAATCTAATAACCGCCTCTAACTTTTTCAACAGAAGTTAAGTATTCCCGCTGCCTGCCTTTTATATGAGATAAATGCTACCACTTTACAATTTCATCACATATCGTTAATCATTCATTCATGCCTGCATAAGACTGGGGTCACATTGTAATTTGAATTTCGCCGGGCAACTACAAACCGAAACCAAATTAATTCCCTTCTTATGCTGCTACACTGTATCTCCCGCTGTAAAAAACTTCAGTTTCTTCTTTTCTTCCTGGCGGTGTCATTTATCTCAATGGCCCAGCGGACCGTTAGCGGAAAAGTTGTTTCATCCGAAAATAAACAAGCATTGCCCGGCGCTACTGTTGTAGTTAAGGGCAGCAAAACGTCAACCGTTACAGACGCCAATGGCGAATTTAAGATTGCAGCCGATGAAAAAGATTTATTGATCATCAGTAATGTTGGTTATGGTATCCGTGAAGTAAAAGCAACGGAGTCAGGTGCTGTTGCGCTGGTTGCTGAAACCCGTAACCTGGATGAGGTAGTAGTAACGGCATTGGGTATTAAAAAGGAGAAGAAAAAATTAGGTTATGCTGTGCAGGAAGTAAAAGGAGAAGATCTTTTAAAAGCTCGTGAACCTAATGCCATCAACGGATTGGTAGGAAAGGTTGCCGGGTTGACTGTAGGTATTAATGCCGAATTATTATCGGCTCCTAATATTTTATTAAGAGGCCGCGGTATTAATTTATATGTAGTTGATGGTGTGCCTATCAACTCTGACACCTGGAATATTTCGCCCGATGATGTTGAAAGCTATACCGTATTAAAAGGAGCTACTGCATCTGCTCTGTACGGGTCAAGAGGATTAAATGGTGCCATTATGATTACGACAAAAAGGGGATCACGGGATAAACGTGGTTTTTCAATTGAGTTCAACAGCAGCACTATGATAGAACAAGGTTTCAATGCAATTCCTAAAGTACAGGATTTGTATGGACCCGGTGATCATGGTAAGTATGCATTTGTTGATGGAAAAGGTGGTGGTACCAATGATGGTGATTATGATGTATGGGGTCCTAAGTTTGAAGGACAGTTAATTCCACAGTATGATAGCCCGGTTGATCCTGTTACCGGCGTACGTTCAGGAACACC
>CAMLEX010000071.1 GCA_946479055.1 uncultured Bacteroidota bacterium
GCGTAGGATAACAGGATATCAGGTTTGAGCTGTGTATTTGCCGGAGCATCTTTAAAAACCGCAGTAATGGTATAGTCGCTGTTGCGGTTTAATTTAAGCACTTTGCCTACAGCATTTGTATTACCATATAGTGTACGGGCTGTTGTTTCAGATATAGCAGCAGTAAAAGGCTCGGTTAATGCTTTCTTTTTATCGCCGGCAAGTAAGGGATAGGTAAATATTTTGAAGAAAGAACTACTTGCAAAAAAGACTTTCTCAATTTTTAATGGTTGATTGTTGATCTCAGCAATGACTTTGTCATTACCTACTACTTTTACATAGTCTTCTATTTCCGGTATTACATCTTTAAAAGAGTTTCCAACAGCGAACGCTCCACCCGCCCATTGCGTACTGAGCTTACCATTATCATAGCGGTCCTGGTGTACACGATAAATACGGTCTTTTTTTGTATGAAAATTTTCATAGCTTAATTCAAAGGATACATATTGCAAAATGAGCAGGCAGGCAGCAATGCCAATTGCTAATCCCAAAATATTAATGCCTGCATAAGCTTTTTGCCGTTTTATGTTTCGCCATGCGATTTTGAAATAGTTTTTTATCATGGTTATTAACTTTTATTCTGTTCTTAATTGCTTCACTCCGTTCGCAATGACGGGCTTCCTGCTTCGTTGCACCCCAGTGACGCTTATTCTGTTCGCAATGACTTTACCGGGTTAGCAATGGCTGAACGTATTGTCTGAATGCTCAACGTCAACAGGGCAATTATGATCATTGCTATACCGCTCAGCCCGAATATCCACCAGCTGATCGTAGTTCTGTATTCAAAATCTTCTAACCATTTATAAATAGCCCACCATGCTATCGGTGCAGCAATTACAAAAGCTATTAAGACTAATCGCACAAAATCTTTTGATAAAATAGAAACAATGCCGGCAACCGAAGCGCCTAAAATTTTTCTGATACCTATTTCTTTTGTGCGTGTATTGGTGGTATAGATAACCAATCCCAATAACCCAAGACAACTGATAAAGATGGCCAGGCCCGTCGCCAATTTCAGCAGGCTCACAGTTCTCTGTTCGGCCATATAAAAACTTGCAATGGTCTCATCAAAAAAGGAATAACTAAAATCATTATCGGAATAGATATGCTTATATGCTTTTTGAATTTTGCTGATTGCATTTTGCCAAACGGTACTACCGTTATTATTTGGTTTCAATCGTATATGAAAAGTGGAACCGCTTCTGCCTGCAAATACTATCGGGCCGATTGTTGCACGCAACGATTGCTCATGAAAGTCATTCATCACACCTACTACCGGCATGCTTTTTCCATTAAAGTTTAGTTGCTTACCAAGTGCTTCTTCCGGCGATTGAAATCCCATTGCTTTTGCATACGTTTCATTAATTACAAATTCTTTCATAGTATCACTCTGTTCTACATTTCTTCCTGCCAGTATTTTTATCTGGTACACTCTCAGATAATTGGTATCACCCCACCTGATTTGCACATTAGGCTTTATTTCTTCTTTACCATTATGATAGGATATATTAGTAAAAGCAGCTCCCGCATCAGCCGGCGAAAAAAAGCCCCTGCTTGCTATTTCCACCTCAGGAATTGATTTTATTTCATTTAAAAGCTGTTGACTATGACTTGCAGATGTATCAAACGGAGTTTGAAAAGTTAGTATGGCATCTTTTCTGAATCCCAAATCTTTGTTCAGCGAATAATTAATTTGCTTACTTACCATTAACGTGGCAATGATAAAAAACTGTGCTATTACAAATTGTGACACGGTCAGTATTTTTCTTATCCCGGCACTGCGTGTTTGACCGGAATTTATAAAAATCTGATTCTTTAGCACCAGCACAGGCTTATATCCTGATAATATCAATGCAGGATATAAGCCCGAAAGAAAACTGACAATTATTGTAAGCAATAATAAAAACAATATAAGGTAAGGTTGATGCAATAAATCAAAATGCAGGCCTTGTGGAATATAGTCGGCAAACATTTTCAGCAGCAGAGGCGTTAAGGCAACCGATACAATTGTTGCGATAAGGGTAATAAAAAATGTTTCACTTAAAAATTGAAGGACCAATTGCTTTTTTGAACTGCCTATTGTTTTCCTTATGCCGATTTCTTTTGCTCTTTGGGATGCCTGTGCCGATGTAAGATTAATAAAATTGATGCAGCCTAATAATAGCAGGAACGCTGCAATAGCAAGCAAACCATACAATGTTGGTTTATGTGCTATTCTATAGCCAACGCCCTGGTAATTATTATTGAAATGCAGATCGCTCAAAGGCTGCAGACGTAGCTTAATATTGTTGTTGTCATCCTTATTGGCGTCTGGATTATATTTCTGCAATAAATTTTTCAATTGCGCTTCTGTCTTTTCAGCTGTGTTGCCTTTCGATAATTTTACAAACAACTGTGAATATATCATCCAGTCGTTCCACACATCCATCATAAACTGGCTTTTCAGGTTTGTTTGTAAAATGGTAGGCAGAGAGATAAATTCATCAGCAGTAAAGGCCGTATTCTCATTTAAATCTCTCACAATGCCTGAAACAGTGGTTTTAATATCATCATTATAAGTGATCTTTTTTCCGATAATATCCACAGCAGGAACGGATGGAAAATATTGCTTAGCCCTGCTTTCGGTAAGCACTGTTGAAAACGGGTTTGCCAATGATGCCTGTGGTGAACCCGCCAACCATTGATAAGGGAGCAAATAAAAATATTGTGGATTGGTAAATACAATATCCGTTTGCTTTTTATAAATAACAGGCTTACCGGCATCATGCGTGCCCACAGCAACTTTTGCAGTTGCATCACCCTGGAACTGGAAAACGGGAACAGTTTGCTCAACACCTGTTACTTCATTTTGCATAGCAGCTCCTAAAGGTGCAGGTACGGCGGCACTATAACCCTGCGTGCCTGAAAATTTAGCGTCAAGAACAACACGATAAATTCTGTCGCCATCCTTTTCAAATTTATCGAAGCTGAATTCATAATAAACGATCAGGAAAATAACCAAAGCAGCACTGATGCCAATAGATAGCCCCAATATATTAATAGTTGAGAAAACTTTATTTCGCCAGAAATTTCTGAGAGCGACAGCAAAATAATTTTTAAGCATAATGGTTATTTTATTCTGTTCGTAATTGCTTCACTCTGTTCTCAACGACTTCACCGGGTTAGCAATTGCCGCTTTTATTGCCTGGAAACTCACTGTCAATAAAGTAATCATAAGCGCAGCTAATGCAGCCAGTACAAATACCTGCCATTTTATTTCAACCCTGTAATCGTAGTTAGTAAGCCAGCCGCTCAAATAATACCACGCTATCGGTGCAGCAATGATGCAGGAAAGAAGTACCAACACAAAAAACTCAATTGAAAGCAAACGCCATAAATTAACAACGCTGGCGCCAAGCACTTTGCGAATGCCGATTTCCTTTGTCCTCTGTTCCGCAACAAAACTTGCCATACCAAACAAACCCAAACAGGAAATCAAAACGGCGAGTATAGCAAAATAAGAAGAGAGTTTTCCGATACGTTCTTCCGCTCTGAACTTGTTTCCAAATTCTTCGTCTACAAATTTGTAATCAAACGGTACATTAGGTGTATATTTTTTCCAAACCTTTTCAATACTGCTCAATGATTGTTTGACATTTTGCTGCGGGCCCAATTTCAATATCACGTTAAACATACCGTCATAATCACTCGTATGATATAATGTAGGCCGGACCGGGTAAAACGGCGACTCCTGCATAATATCGCTAACAATACCAATGATGGTAAAAGGTTGGTCATTCCATTTCAGCACTTCACCAACGGGGTTTTTAAATCCTAAAAACTTAGCTGCCGATTCATTAATGATAAAAGCCGCAGAGTCGGTTGCGAACTCTCTTGAGAAATCACGGCCTTCCTTAATTTTCCAGTTCACTGTTTTACCAAACTCATACGATACTGTATTATTAGGAAAATCAACGGCCATATTGGGATCTTTACCTTCCCAATCAAAACCACCATTCGTATTCCACACCCCTGTTAAAGGGCTATTGGAAGCTGCCATCTCTTCAATGCCGCCTGAATTTTTTAACTCGGCTCTAATGGCATCGAAATGTTTTCTTATTTCAGGTTCCATACCGAGATTGATCAAACCATTACGGGTGTAACCAATAGGCCGGTTTTTAGCATGCTGGATTTGCTGGTAAACGATGACAGTTCCGATTATCAGCATTACCGAAACAGTAAATTGCGTTACTACCAAAACTTTGCGGGGAACAGATGCCAGCTTACCAACACGAAATGTTCCTTTCAGCACATTCAATGGCTGAAACGAAGAAAGATAAAGAGCAGGGTAACTACCGGAAAGCAATCCTGTTACCAGGATAAATACAATATTGAAAAGCCAAAAAACCGGGCTGTGCCAGGGAATTCCAATTTTTTTGCCTGCTACCTCATTAAACATAGGTAGTAATACGGCCACTAAAATCAAAGAAAATACAAACGCCAGCAACACCACTAAATAAGATTCAGCAAAAAACTGTTTTATTAATTGCCAGCGCAATGAACCTATCGCTTTGCGGATGCCTACTTCCCTGGCCCGCTTTTCACTTCGGGCAGTAGTAAGATTCATAAAATTGATGCAGGCCAGCAGTAATACAAAAATACCAATGATGCCAAATAACCATACATATTGAATGTTTCCGCCCGTATTGACTCCATTTTTAAATTCACTATACAAGTTCCATTTGCGCATGGGGTGCAGAAAAACAGCCCATTGATATTTTGCTTCTTCCTTACTTACCTTATTCAATTTTACGTTCTTGATTTTCGCAGAAACCTTTTCCATATTGGTATTGTCTGCGATCTGCACAATTGTTTGAGAGAAATTACTTCCCCAGGGTTCATCCATTTGTTTGGTCCATGGATTTTGAATTAACCACAGTTCCCATGGCATCATAATTTTTAAATCCCTGAAAGAAGTGTTACCAGGCAAATCCTCATAAACGCCGGTAACCTTTACATCAGAGATTCTGTCCAATTTTATTACTTTATTGATTGGATCTTCTTTACCAAAGATGGATTCGGCAGCAGATGCTGAAAGCATGATGGAATAAGGGTCTTTCAGTCCTGCTCTTGTTCCTTTCAGCATCTTAAGCGACAACATCTCGGGGGCATCCGGCTCAAAAAAGATTCCAACTTTAGAGATCTGTTTATTTCCAACGGAAAGTAAATGGCCGCCCGGCCATGATGTTTGTACAACATACTTAAAATTGTCTCCGTATTTATTCCGCAATTCAGGGCCCATTAAAGCAGGATTGGCAACCTGTGTTTCTACTTTGCCATTAAAGTTTACACGCTGCATGACCTGTGCTATGCGGTCGTAATTCTTATGGTATTTATCAAAGGATAGTTCATCGTATACCCATAAGCCAATTAACATTGCCACAGCCATACCAACAGCAAGCCCCCCAATATTAATAGCACTGTATCCCTTGCTCTTAACTAAGTTTCTCCAGGCTATTTTAAAATAATTTTTTACCATGTTATGCCTTTTAATTTTTATTCGGAACGCAATGATTTTACAGGATTAGCAATTGCCGCTTTAATGGATTGAAAACTTACCGTGAGCAATGCAATCAATACTGCCAGTAACCCTGCCAATACAAAAACCCACCATTGTATGGAAATGCGGTAGGGAAAATCCTGCAACCATTTATTCATCGCCAGGTAGCCCAGCGGGGCTGCAATGACAAATGAAACCAATACCAGTGTTAAAAAATCCACCGATAGCAATCGCGTTATATGACTTACCGATGCGCCAAGTACTTTGCGAACACCGATTTCTTTAATGCGGTTTTCAGCCATATAACTAGCAAGTCCAAATAGACCGAGACAGGATATAATGATCGTCAGAAAAGCAAAAAGGCTTGCCAATGTTGCTGTTCTTTTTTCATCACCGAATTTTTTGGCATACTCTTCATCTGTAAAACGATAATTAAAAGGATACTCCGGATTATATTTCTTAAAAATGGTTTCAATAATAGCAATATTCTTTGCTGCCGTATTCTTACCATTCAGTTTTATATGAATTACATTGAACCATCCTTTGGCGCCTGCAATAAACATAGGCTCTGTGGGGTGATACGGCGACTTCAATACAAAATCTTTTATCACACCAACTATTGTCCAGTCCTGTCCCAAATCTTTCACCACCTGTCCAATGGGATCTTTAAAACCCATCAACTTTACAGCAGATTCATTTAGCAACGCAGCGTTCGAATCAGTGGGATATTTTGCCAGGTCAAAATCTCTTCCTGTTACCAATTTTAATCCAGTTGTTTTTATAATGGCATCATCAGCAATAAACCGGTCAATCACCCGCTTATCCTGCGGGTCCTTGCCTGGCCATTCAATACTCCAGGTATTGCTCCATCCTTCTGTAATGGGAGCACTGGTTTTGGTAACAGATACCGCGGCTCCGGATGCAAGCATTTCATTTTTGATAAGCGTATAATTTTTTTCCACTTCGCCTTCCATGAAATGATATACCAGGTTGTCGCGGGAATAGCCTACTTGCCTGTCCTGTGCATTTTTCATTTGCAGCCTTACCACAATGGTGGCAATGATGAGAAGAATGGCAAACGTAAACTGGGCTACCACCAAAATTTTTCGTGGTGTAATTAATGCATTTACGGCTTTAAATGTTCCTTTTAAAACTGACACAGGCCGGAAAGAAGAGAGATAAAGAGCAGGATAACTACCCGCCAGCAAACCAGTAAATAAAACAAATGCAAGGCTTGCCAGCCAGAAATTAATATTGCTGAAATCCAGCACCAATTTTTTATTCACCAATTCATTAAATGCAGGTAATGTCAGCGTAACTATTAATAACGCCAAAACGCCGGCGATGATGGTAAACAGGATGGATTCACCAAGGAACTGCGTGATTAAAGAGTGTTTCTGTGCGCCGACCACTTTGCGGATTCCTACTTCCTTAGCCCTCTTTTCACTGCGGGCCGTGCTTAAGTTCATGAAGTTGATACAGGCTATCAATAATATGAATGCAGCGATGACACCGAAGAGACGGACTACTTCAATACGTCCGCCAGCTTCTTTTCCGTTTTCAAAATTGCCATACAGATGCGACCGGGAAACAGGATATAAAAAAGTTTCTATGTTCGGGTCACCCTTATCATACTTCTTTCGCAATGATTTTATCTTAGGTTCAATGGATGCAAGCGATGTATTAGGTTTCAGCAGTACATAGGTGGCAAGAGAGTTGTTGCCCCAATATTCATTGTCATTGTCTATTACTTTTTGATAAGCCCATGAAAGAAGAAATTCAAATTGAAAGCGGGTGTTATCCGGAGGGTTCTTCATTACCCCGGTTACAGTGAAGTTGTCACGGTTATCAACTCTTACAATCTTACCCATCGGGTCTTCATTACCGAATAATCGTTTTGCCAGTTTTTCCGTTACCACTATCGAATAAGCATCATTCAGAGCAATGGATGGATTCCCTTTTAAAACCGGGAAACTAAATACACGGAAAAAAGTGGAGTCAACAATGTTGCCCCGGGCTGACATCCTTTTATCACCCACACTGAATAATATAGGGGGAATAAACTCCACCCTGACGGTGTGTTCCACTTCCGGATAATCCTGCTGAATAGCTTTTGCCATTGGCTTGGGTGTATTCGTCCAGCAGTTTACTTTTCCTTCCTGCTCATAGCGATTCCATGCCTGATAAATCCTGTCCTGGTCTTTATAATACTTATCAAAGGTCAGTTCATGCTGAATCCAAAATAAAATAAGTATAGCAGCCGCCATGCCGATAGAAAGGCCGGTGATATTGATAAAAGAAAAACTCTTCTTCCTTAATAAATTTCTCCAGGCAATTTTGAAAAAGTTTTTAATCATGATAATACTTTTATTCAGTTCTTAATGATCTCACCGGGGTTTTAATAGCTGCTTTTATTGCCTGGAAACTGATGGTAAGTAAAGCAATCAGCGGTTGATATTTATCATAACTCAGCTCATGTAAAATGAAAGTAAAAATTAGCAGGCAACAAGTCAATCCAATCGTTAATCCAAAAATGTTGATAAACGATATGAATTTATACCGGGTTATATTACGGAAAGCTATTTTGAGGTAGTTGCCAATCATGATTGTACTTGAATATTACATAAACTGTTTTCCCTTTACTCATGTGAACTATTAAAGCCTTCCGGTATGGAACAGGAGTTATATCATAATATTTTCAAGCACTGCCTGTCCATCCAGCATTCGCACTATCCGATGACTGTAACGGGCATCATGCTCTGAGTGTGTAACCATGATAACGGTAGTGCCTTGTTCGTTCAGGTCAGTTAATAATTGCATCACCTCATTACCGTTGGAAGAATCAAGATTACCGGTAGGTTCATCTGCAAGAATCAGTTTGGGTTTATTTACCACGGCTCTTGCAACAGCAACCCGTTGTTGTTGCCCGCCTGATAATTGTTGGGGATAGTGATTGCGGCGGTGCATGATCTGCATTTTATCCAGCACCTCTTCTACTCTTTTTTTGCGATCACCGGCTTTTACTCCTGTATAGATCAGTGGCAATTCTACATTTTCAAAAACAGTGAGTTCGTCGATGAGGTTAAAACTCTGGAATACAAAACCTATATTTCTTTTACGCAGGTCGGCCCGCCTGCGTTCATTAAACTTAGCTACTTCAATACCATTGAACAGGAAACTTCCGGAATCCGGATCATCCAATAGTCCTACAATATTCAGCAATGTAGATTTGCCACATCCCGAAGGCCCCATCACGGCAACAAATTCTCCTTCCTTTACTTCGAAGGATAATTTATTCAACGCAACGGTTTCTACTTCTTCTGTACGATAGATTTTTTCCAGGTTAGAAATATTAATCATGGTAGTTTATTTAATAAAAGAGTATAAGAATTAAATATTGAATAGATAAAAATGAAGAGGCCGCATATTGGCGGTTGTAATTTTTTTTATTTTGGTTGGTTGTTTTTTCAAATCTGCTGCTTTCTTTGCACAGCATTTTTTTGTACAGTTGGTACCGAGTTGTTTTGCTGATGAATAAAAATTCAGACAACAGATCAATACCAGCATATAAATAATTTTCTTTTTCATTGCAAATAAGGTTAATGGTTAATGGTTTTCAATTAAAAAAAATTTATTCTTCTCAGCATCTTTAATTATAAAAAATAGTAGAGTTCATTTATTGACTTCGGCTTTTCTGCATTAAGGATCTTATTTACGAGGAATACAGTTTTGACTTTAAGTAACTATAAACCATAAACTACAAACCTCTCTATGTTTATTTCTTCAAAACCAACTCTTGCATATTCCCATAGTTTTCATAGCTCGACGTAACTACTTTATCTCCTGGTTTCAATCCTTCCAACACTTCATAATAATCAGGATTCTGACGACCTAACTGAATATCTACCTTATATGCTGTTTTGCCATCATCACTTACTTTAAAGATCCAGTTGCCGCCTGTCTGTTGATAGAACCCACCTTTTGCCACCTGTATCGCCTGAACTTCATCGCTGAACGCCAATCTTATCTGCAATGTCTGCCCGCGCCGTATCCCCTGCGGCACTTCTCCTTGAAATTCCATATCTACCTGGAAGCGGCCATTGGTCACCTGTGTATATACTTTTTTAATCTTTAGTTTATAATCTTTACCAGCCAATGTAAACCCTCCTAACAAACCGGTATAGATTCGGGAAATATAATGTTCGTCAACATCCACTCTTACTTTAAAACCGCTGAGCACATCTATCTGGCCTAGTCTTTCTCCTTTGTTCTTGGATTGACCGATCTCCGCATCTAATGAAGTCAGTTGCCCGTCAACAGGCGCCCTTACGATCAGGTCGCCTACTTTTTTGCGCATAACATTCAGGGCATTTTGGGTACGTTCATAAGATAGTCTGCCCTGGTTCAGCTCCTGCTTTACAGAAATAGAATCTTGCTTCAACACCTGGTCGGCCAGTCTTTTCTTTTCCAACTGGTAGTTATAATTATTCTCTGATTGTTTAAACTCCTGCAGCCCTATCACTTTTTGATCATAGAGCTTCTTATTGAGTTTGTAAATTCTATCAGCTTCTTTCAACTGGCTCTCAACATCGGTTCCCTGGTTCAGTTTGCCGATCGTATTTTGCCGGGCGGCATTCTGTGAGATCTGCATTTGAGTAAGCAAATTATAAACAGAAGTTTCCTGGTTTACCAGGCTCAATTCAAGATCAGTATTGGATAAACGAAGTATCGGCTCACCTTTTTTCATCACTGCTCCATCATCAACATATTTTTCTTCTACTCTTCCTCCTTCTACTGCATCAAGATATATGGAGGTGATTGGAAGAACTACACCGTTCACCGGGATAGTTTCCTGGAAAGGACCTGATTTTACTTCACTGACGGTGATCCGTTCGGTATCTACATTCAACCGGCTTTTGCCCGAAGTAAAATAATAACTGGCCGCCGCCAGACTAACCACGCCCAAAATACCGGCGATAGTGAGAATGCGTTTTTTACTCCATCTCTTTTTAGCAAGAACTCTATCCACTTGTTTATAAACTTTAATGATTATTAATCTGTTCTTTTTTAACGACTGAAAACGGTTTTGGTTACAGCCACTTAATTTTTATTTGAATACAATCGCTATAAAGTGATAAATATGCCAGTTCCCGAAGTTTTTGATTCATAAGCAATTACAAAATATCTACCATACGAAGACGGTCGTTTCCGATACAACAGGTGTACGGTTTTGATACAGTGGTCAGTAGTGTTGTTTTGTAAAAAATTAGTTGCCAGCACTTTGTATTTATGGTATAATTGCAGCTTTTAGAGAAACATGCAAGTGGCAATGGACAATTAGCAATAGAGCTTTAAAGTTGTTAGTTGTCTATTGCTTATTATAAATTGCATATTGTCTATTGCATATTGTTTATTGCCTATTCCCAATTATTTCCAATTCAACTAAATGGTATTAAAGAACGCCTCCATATTAATAATAGATGATGATACTGACGTGTTGACGGCCGTAAGACTGCTATTAAAAACAGAAGTAAAAGATGTAGTGACGGAAAAAAATCCTGAGAATATCCGCTGGCATTTATCCAAAGATGAATATGATGTGATCCTGCTGGATATGAATTTTACCAGTTCCATCAATACAGGCAATGAAGGACTGTTTTGGTTAAAAGAGATCAGGAAATTAAAACCGGATGCAGCCGTCATTATGATAACTGCGTATGGAGATATAGACCTGGCCGTCCGTTCATTGAAAGAGGGCGCAGCCGATTTTGTGGTAAAACCCTGGCACAATGAAAAATTGATGTCCACCATCAAGGAGATCTTAAAAAGAAAAGGGAATAAAAGCGGTGCATACTCTCTTTCAAATGCAGGTTCCATTGTTGGCAAAGAATTAATCGGTGAATCGGAAGCTATGCAGCAGATCTTTTTCAAGATCGAAAAGATTGCACCTACAGATGCCAATATTTTAATACTCGGTGAAAATGGAACCGGCAAAGATCTTATTGCAAAAGCTATTCATCAGCAATCGCTTCGTGCGGCCAGCCCGCTGGTAAAAGTAGATGTAGGAGCTTTGACAGAAACGTTATTTGAAAGCGAATTATTCGGACATAAGAAAGGAGCTTTTACCGATGCAAGAGAAGATCGTATCGGCAGATTTGAAGCAGCGAATAACAGCACATTATTCCTGGATGAGATAGGCAATATACCTCTGCATTTGCAGGCGAAATTGTTAAGCGTTTTGCAAAACC
>CAMLEX010000072.1 GCA_946479055.1 uncultured Bacteroidota bacterium
GTCACAATCATATCCCTGTATCCATCATTATCAAAATCCACTACTACAGGGGCCCAGCTCCAATCGGTTTGAGCTACACCGCTCATAAAACCGATCTCACTAAAAACAGGCGCTCCGATGGAATCATTTTCCAGGATTTTTGGTCCCTGGTTTAATTGAAGTGTATTCCGGATGTATTGAAATTCCATACCATAAATAGAAAAGTTTTGAAAAGTATTATAATTGTTTGAAGGCATCATCATTTTTTTACGGTAATTGTCTTCGGGGTTCATATCCAACTCCACTACATCTTCCAGTCCATCATTGTTGATGTCAATAATATCCTGTCCCATTGAATTAAAAGAAGTGTGCTTAAAATAATCTTTTGACTGATTGGTAAAAGTGCCATCATGATTATTAATGAACAGGATGTTTTCTGACAGAAAATCGTTACTTACATAAATGTCTTTCCAGCCATCCTTGTTGATATCGGCAATGGTAGCGCCATGTCCAAATCCATCGAGAGTAATGCCGGCCTGGACGGAAACATCCCGGAAAACAGGATGATTAGCCGATACATTCCAGTTATTTTGAAATAGTCTTCCTTTGCTGCCTTTATTGTTCTTAGCACTGCCATTTCTATTTTTACCAAATTGGTTTTCATTTATGGAAGATGCTTCATTCACCGAAAGATACATGTCAAGGTCATCGTCATTATCGTAATCAAAAAAATAAGCCATGGTGGATTGCACATTAATATCCAATCCATATTCAGCAGCCTTATCCTTAAACTGTGGAATGCCTTCTTTATTTATTCCCTGGTTGATGTATAAAATATTGCGTCGTTTAAGAGAATCGTTATAAATAGTATTACAGATATAAATATCCATAAGCCCGTCATTATTTATATCTGTTATGGATACACCTCTCGCCCATCGTCCTGATCCCCCGGCGCCTGCTTTACTGGTTATATCTTCAAATCTGAAATCGCCTTTATTGAGGTATAATTTGGAAGAAATCTGGTTGCCGGTAAGATAAAGGTCCTGCAATCCATCATTATTAAAATCCCCGATGCCGACGCCACCGCCGTTATACACATTTACAACATTCATTGGGTTAATAGAGTCGCTTTCCGTAATGCTGTTGTTGAAATGAATACCTGAATGTGATGAAGAAATTTTGTCAAATAAAATATGCTTGCTTTTGCAAGCTGACAACCAAAAAATGGATAAACAAATTGCTCCTAATCTAAACATGTTCATAGTATATACTCAGTAATAAAATAATCTGTAAAATTAATAATGAAAATACCGATAATAAGAAAGGCTTTCCATTTTTGGGAAAGCCTTTCTTTCAATAAAGATTTATTCTAATAACCGGGGTTTTGTGATAAGTTAGGATTCGCCGCCCTGGCACTTTGCGGTATTGGCAATAGGGTCCAGACTGGCGTAATTGCAGTATTGAATAAACCATGTTTCTGTCCATCATGTGTTGGACCAGGTGCCGGATTTGGAACAGGATTGTAGTTTCCTGCTACAGTTCCGTTGGCGGTATTTATAAAATCTACACATACATCAGTACCCGCCCTGAGGATATCGAAGAAAGTAGAGTACTCACCGGATAATTCGTGCCTGTATTCGCTCAATACCATTTGCAAAGGATCAGTGATGGGCTGGCCCGGATCGCCTTTATAATTTGCACTGTCTTGCATTACTGCCGGTGCTGTGCCACCCCAAGCTCTGTCTCTTACTAATTTTAGATCAGCCATAGCTCCGGCAACATCACCATTGCGTACCTTACACTCAGCTCTGCTGAGTATAACTTCTGCATAGCGCATGAGGATCTGATTTTGGTCTCCAAAAATGTGTCCTTTACCATCGGGACCATTGTAGTTGCCGGTCAAATTTGGATCTCTCCATTTTTTTGCGCATACATATCCGGTGCGAGCCTTATCGTCTCCATACCAGGGCCTGGTTAAAGTTCCAACAGTATTTATAATCGTACTGTTATCAGCTTTATACTTTGGATCTCCCGATGCAAAACCTGCTACTACAGGCGGATAGCCTTTTATTCCACCCCATTTGGCAATGATACCCGGACTTAGTATCGGATCGCCGGGCCCAACAATGGTAAGCAATTTGCGTTTATCTCCGGATTGATAAGAGTTCCATAGTGCCGGGTTACCATAGTCATAACCTTGTTGCGTTATTTCATTTGGCCAGCTAAAGCTGTCAATCCAGCCAAGCTCGGCCCCTGGTGGTTGCCAGCTTCCACCCCAATCCTGTGGATCGCCCGGTTTTAAATAAAACTGAATTTCAAAAAGAGATTCATCATTGTTTTGATGGTCATATTCGTGTACATCGGCAAAATTGGGTAACAGATGATAATTACTTGTCAGCTCAGGGTTATTGAACGCAGCTAAAGCTCCAGCATAATCTTTTAACCACATACGGGCCGCACCTTCATAGGCATAAGCCGCCCCTTTAGTCGCTCTACCTATATCGGCAGTAGAAAGATCTGCTTTTGACCATAACAAAGCTTCTGCTTGTTGCATATCAGCCACCACCTGTGCAAACACTGAATCCCTGGATGATCTTGCCGTCAACCCATCAGATCCAGTTTGCAGTTCCAGAGGTACACCTCCAAAACAAGCCGCCAAATAATAATACATAGTTCCCCTTAAGAAATAGGCTTCGCCGGCAAGGCGATCTCCTAATGATGCATCGACAACACCATCAGCCTTTGCTTTCTCTACTACAGGAATGACATAATTTGCTCTGGCTATTCCAATATAAAATTGGTTCCACAACGTATTAAGCCCAACAAAAGTAGAGGGGATCTGGTAGTTATTCCAGAATATATCTGCGCCCCAGTTAAAAAAATCGTGTGTGCCGAAATTGGCCCGATACCAGATACATTTTTTAAGCAGCTCGCTATTCTGGTATGTATCATAGATACCATTAACAGCTCCAATTACACTCTCCTTCGAACTGGCGACAGTTTCGGTAGGTAATCCAAACGAATTAGTTTGGTTTAAAAAGCTTTTCTTACATGCTATGGGAATGACAACGCAAGTAAAAGCTATTATGCTGGAGAGGATTATTATTTTAATTCGTTTCATATCGCTGATTTTTCGTTCTTTACTTTTTAAAATATTACATTAATTCCAAAGGTGAAAAATCTTGACGAAGGATAGGTACCAGTGTCAACACCATTCTGGGTAGCACTGCCTCCTGTCATTCCTATTTCTGGGTCAAGGCCTGTATATTTTGTAATCGTGAAGAGATTCTGCGAAGACACATATACTCTTAATCTGGATATAGAATACCGGCTCAACAACTTTGTTGGCAAAGTATAACCTATGGAAAGGTTTTTCAGCTTTAGAAAACTTCCGTTTTCAATCCATACACTGGATGGAACGTTGTTAAGAGAACTATTATCACCGCCATTAGGAAGTGCACGTGCATACCTGTTTGATGGATTGTTTGGAGTCCAGTGCTCCTCGTAATACTTTTGACTTACGTTATTAGCTCCTTCCGAACCTCTTTTTGCAAAACTTTCCAGGTTACTTTCGACGTAGTTTAATATTTTGTTTCCATAAGAACCATAAAAGTATAAATTGATATCCCATGCCTTGTAAGTACCATCAAGATTAAGCCCGCCAAAAAACTTGGGTTGGGGATTTCCTATGTGTGTTCTATCCTCATCATCTACCTTACCATCTCCGTTGAGGTCTGCAAAATAACGATCTCCGGGTGCAGCAACAGTACCCGGGCGATATATACCTCCAGGAGCGGCTGCATTCAGATCATCAATTTGTTTTTGTGATTGATAAATACCGATTGCCTGGTAACCATAAAATTCTCCTACCGGACGTCCAACATACGAACGGGTATAATCATCCCATTCCTGGAAGCCGTTTAAAACAAGACCTCCAAGATTCTGTACAAAGTCAGTTCCTGCTGTTATACTGGTCAGTTCATTTTTTATGCTGGTCCATGTTAAGCCAATACCATATTTAAAATCTTTACCTGACTTACCCGTGTAATTGGCAGCTAACTCCAGACCCGTATTTCTCATACTGCCAACATTTCGTGTTAGGGTTAGAAATCCAGTTTGAGCAGGCGCTGTCAACGTTAAAAGAAAATCTTTTGAGTCCCTTTTGAACCAATCAGCAGTAAAGGTTAAAGCACCCTGCAGAAATGCTGCGTCTAATCCTATATCGGTTTGCTTATCGGTTTCCCATTTTAGTTTTGAATTAGCCGGTTGGCCTGGTGCAACGCCGTTTTGATATATTTTGTTAAACGGGTAACCCATATTATCATTGTTTATACCCCCATTTACATTTGATGGACGATTTCCTACGTATAACGCCTGGTATTGGAATAATCCAATTGGACTCTCATTGCCCACTTCACCATAACCGGCTCTAAGCTTCAGGTCGTAGAGCCAGTTTACATTGCTTAAAAACGATTCATTTTTTATTCTCCATGCAACAGCTGCGGAAGGGAACGTACCATATTTATGGCCGGTATCAAATTTTGAAGATCCATCTCTTCTTATTGTAGCAGTTACCATGTATTTATCAGCAAACTGGTAGTTTATCCTTGCAAAAGATGAAGCCCCTGTATAGATGTTCTGTCCATTTCCTGTATTTGTCCCCGGGATGTTAGGATCAAGAATCAAGTTGGAAACCGATGATAGATCTCTTGTAATATTGTTTGGCGGAATGCCACCACCTCCCATGCCTGTCCACGTATTTTTCCCAGCGGAAACACCACCAACAAAATTGATTGTATGTTGGCCAAATATTTTGTCATACGAAAGAGTATTATCCCACAACCATGCAAATGTGCGGTTTGTTGATTGATGATAATTTGCAGGAGATGTGACAGAGCCTGGGTATTGCTGAGCAGCTCTGCTATCGGATGGCTGAAGAAAAAATCCTGAGTAACTATCAACATTGGCACCAAGGTTTGTTTTAAATTTAAGACCGTCGTAGATCTCAAACTCCAAAAAAGAAGTGGCCAGGATATAATTGGTTATGTTCTGAAACTGGTTGGTTTCAACATTATAAACAGGGTTATTAAATTTGTTCACGTTTGGGTTAATTGGATTATAAAAACCGTAATTGCCATTCCCATCTTTGATCTGGTTTGTGAGCCTGTTACCGCTGTCCAGGGTAGGTGGATTTATAGCCAATTGGAATAGCCCGTTTCCTCCTGTTCCAAGTGGAGTATTGGCATCCTGGTAAGAATATTTGAGGCTTGTTGATGATTTAAGCCATTTGGTAGGCTGGTAGTCGAGATTAAGACTAAGGCTATATCTCTTAAAGTACGAACCAATCACAGTGCCTTTTTGGTTGTAGTAGCCAAATGACATCGCAGTTTGAACTTTATCACTTCCTCCCCGGATACCAATTGTATAATTTTGTGTCAACCCACTGCGATATACAGCATCCTGCCAATCTACAGTGTGCAGCGCATCGGGGGTATGCCATATTGGTAACCCGTGATACGTATGGGTTGAATCAGCCGCTTCGACTTCATTGGAAAGCGTTGCAAAATCCTGGGCATTTAAAAGATCATATTGTTTTGGCTTGTTTTGAACTGATGCGTACATATCTAAAGAAACTTGTACTCTGTTTTTTAAGCCTCTCTTCGTTGTAATTATAACCACTCCATTGGCTGCCCTGATACCATAAACAGCGGTGGCAGATGCATCTTTCAAAACGTCAATGGTTGCAATATCATTAGGATTAATATTGTTCATACCTCCGGTGGTTGGATACCCATCCACTACACACAATGGCCCATTGCCACCCGGGGCTAAACTACCAATGCCTCTTATTAACACAGTGACATTGCCACCCGGTACGCCATCATTATTGATGATCTGTACACCGGAAGCACGGCCCTGCAAAGCCTGCATGGCTGAAGCAACAGGCAGCTTTTCAATTGTAGCAGCACTGACACTGCTGACAGAACCAGTAAGGTCTTTTCGCTTTGCAGTGCCATAACCGATCACCACCACTTCATCCAGGTTTGAGGACTGGAATTTCATGGTAACGTCAGCGGTGGTTCTATTGCTGACATTTAATTCCTCCGTTTGATTACCTACATAGCTAATCTCTATTACGGATGAATTAGCCGGAAGGGTAATTGAATAAGAGCCATCTGCTGATGTAGTGGTAACTACATTAGTTCCTTTTACAGAGACAGTAGCTCCTAAAACGGGTTTATTATCTGGGCCGGTAATTTTACCTGAAACTTTTTTTTGTGCGATGGCTGGCAAAGAAAACGCCAACACAAATAAGAGCATGGTCGCTCTGATAGTAGTTAGTTTGGCAAGCATTCTATAAAAGTTAATAAGGTTAATCGTCCAATAGGAGTTTAAAACCTATATTAATTTACTGAATAATTTACTCTTAAAAAAAAAATGTAGAAAATAGTCAATACTCTGATGAAATAGTATCAATTCTGAAGAACAGAGGAACTCCCTCAAAACAAATGTTTTGAAATAATAATGTTACTCTCTACAAAAGGAAGGATAAAAAAATATTGAAATGATTCGAGGTTTGCAATACAAATCGTTACGTAATCAACTTTTTAGACAAATAGGTTAAACCTATATTTTGTAATAGGCTTACCCGTTAGACTTAAAAATTGAAAACAATAGGTTCTGTTTGCCCCGTAGCTTAAAACTGATTACAACTTCTAACTATTATTTCAACAAAACATTTCTTGTTTTTCCCTGCATGTCTTTAATGGTGCATGATTTTACATTTCCCGGCATTGAAAAAAAACGGCCGCTCTGTGACAGGAAAGAAGTGCCATAATAAAATTCTATTTTTTGTTTTTTACCATCTGCGAAAGTCAGTATTGCATAAACATCGGCAGGTTCAACCGGAATAATATTAGCAGTATTTTTATTTTTATAAACTTCTAATGGCCCTTTGTTTTGCGTAGCAATAATGAGATAATTACCTTCGGCCGACCTTATTTTAGCCAATCCCTTTCCATTACCACTAATAAAAATACCGCTTTGTAAAATAGTTAAAGGAGTAAACTCACCTTTACCGTTGCCTTTTAATATCAGTCCGTTAAGTGCATCATACCGTCCATTCCCCGGCTCAGTTCCATAATCGTTAGTGTTCATACAAATATCCAGGTTACCATCTCCATCAAAATCTTCTGTTATCATACCGTTGATGACAGAGCATTGAGCCATATCAGGTAATGTTTCTATTGAAAACTTTCCGTTTCCATTGTTCCTGATAAATGAACTGATAAACCAATTTGCACTATACTTTATAGCATCTTTTATTTCGTCCTGTGTAAAAAGCTGTTCGAATGTTGCATTGGCAAATGATTTGTACGATAAAAATCTTTTTTTAATAAATGGCATTTGATCTACTACGTCATCGCGGGTATGCGTTGTAAATTCTTTTAAATCTCCTCCAATCTTATCTTTCATATATTTCACGGGAATACATTCCAGTACACCATTTTTGTCAAAATCTTTGGCATACATGGAAACCGGATACTGCTCGGTTGCTTTATAAAATGAATTCTCACCGTGATTAGCAACAACATAATCAATATCACCATCATTGTCAAAGTCTCCACAGGTAATGCTGTTCCACCAACCTGATTTATCACTAATACCTGTTGAATTCGTAATGTCGATGAAACGGCCATGATCATTTTTTAAAAACCTCAAAGGCGTCCACTCACCTGCCAGCAGCAGATCAGGCCATCCATCGTTATCAAAATCTGTCCACGCCGCATCACAGACTAAACCAACATTGATCAATGAGGGGGCACCGGAAGATGTAACGTCAGTAAACTTTATTTTTCCAGCTTTGGAATCATTACGATAAATAAAACCCGAAACAGGCTGTGGATAGTTCCAGGGCTTTACACGTCCGGTAATTAGTAAATCCAGATCTCCATCTTTATCAAAATCGGAGGCCCGTACACAAAACTTGCTGGTAGTATTGGCAGGAAGGGCTGTACTATCAGGTGTAAAACTTCCTTTTCCATTATTGATGTATAAACCGTCGGAATAAGCTTTATCGCCGGGACCATAAGCATATCCACCGGCTGCAATATACAGATCCAGATCATTGTCACTATCGGCATCAAAAAGAAGAAGACCTCTGTCATCTGATTTTTTTTGTAAAGTCTGTTCAGCGGTCAGCAAAGATGTTGTTGAAAATTTTCCATTAACTTTTTGTATAAAAGCCATTGGGCTAAAACCGGGCGCACCGCCGGTTATAAAATCATCAAGACCATCGCCATTAATATCTCCTGCCGCAATGCCGGGTGAGTATTCTGAAAATTTATGAGGCAAAAGTTTTTGAATGTTAAAGTCTATAAAGTCTCTTTGCTGATGTATATAACTGATACCCGACTGACTGGTAATATTGGTAAACCAATTGTCCCGGTTAATTGCGGAATTTACCGGAGGCGAAAAAGGAACAGCATTTTTTATATTAACTTCTATCAATTTATTGTAAGAAGGTCTTACCAGTATTTGCTTTATGTTTCCCGGCGAGAATATTTCTATTGAATCAACTTCAGTATTTCCCAATCCAAAATGCATGATGAGTGACACTGTTGAAATATATCCACGGTATGGATTGTTCGTAAAATTTTGAATTGTATTTTTTTGATGTACAATCACCTTTGCACCAATTCCGTTAATATTTTTTGATGTACCGGTAAATTTCAGATCGAGAAAATGTTTCTTTTCCTGATCGTGAGAAATTTTATTTTCATAAACCATTGCAGGATCGTCGATATTATTAATAACGATATCTAAATCGCCATCATTATCCAGATCAACATAAGCAGCGCCGTTTGAAAAGCCGGGTTCTTCCAATCCCCATTCGGTTGTTTCATCCGAGAACTTCAGATCCCCATTATTTTTATAGATATAGTTATGAATTTTAACTGCTGGAATTTCTTCCAGCAGTTCATTTTTTGTAACCAGGTTAGAAGCCATTTTTCGAAATGCTATAAAATCATGGTCTGTGACATCCTTGGGGAAACCATTGGTAAATAAAATATCCCTGTTACCGTCATTGTCAAAATCGGCAACCAATGGTGTCCAGCTCCAATCCGTTTCAGCAATGCCACTATAAAATCCTACATCAGAAAAAACAGGATGTTGGATACTATCCAACTGCCCCATAGATGGCCCCTGGTTTATTTGCAGCATATTTCTGACGTACTGGTACTGATAACCAAATAAATCGCTGTTTTGATAGGTGAGATAACTATTGGCGTTTTGAAACATTTTCTTTCTGAAATTATCCTCGGGCGACATATCCACTTCTATAACATCATCCAGACCGTCATTATTTATGTCAATGGCATCACTGCCCATAGAGTTGGCTGCGGCGTGTTTAAAGTATTCAGTAACGCGGTCTGTAAAAGTACCGTCATGATTATTGATATATAAAACATTGCTCGAAATATAATCGTTGGCGACAAAAATATCTTGCCAGCCATCACTGTTTGCATCAAAAATATTAACGGCATGGGTATAGCCCTCAATCAAAATACCTGCCTGTCTTGAAACATCTGTATAAACAGGATGCTTTAAAGCATCGTTCCAGTCGTTCCGGTATAATCTGCCTGTACTCGGATGCTCTCCATTCAGATTACGCTTCTTGAAAGTGTTTGTATAATCATTCTGAATAATGTGATTTACGCCAATATACAGGTCCAGGTCACCGTCATTATCGTAGTCAAAAAAATAAGCCATGGTGCTATGCGTAGTATCCGCAAGTCCATATTCCTGCGCCATGTCTTTAAACACCGGGGTATTGTTTTTATCTACTCCCTGGTTTACATACAAGATATTTATCCGTTCCAAAGGGTTTCTTTTTGCAGTAGCACAGACATACATGTCCATTTTACCATCGTTATTAATGTCCACAACAGCCACTCCCCTGCTCCAGATACCCTTGCCATCCGTTTGCGATTGCGCAGTAATGTCTTCAAATTGCAAATTGCCCTTATTCAGATACAATTTGTTTGAAACCATATTACCCGTAAAGTAAAGATCCTGCAAACCGTCATTGTTAAAGTCTCCCACTCCTACACCACCGCCATTGTATATGTTAGCAAAATCAAAGACGTTTATAGAATCATTCTCAGTAATAGTATTTGTGAAATTGATATGAGTTTTGCTGGCATTCAATTTAACAAGTTTGCCATTATTGTTTTTGCAACTTACAAGAAACACAATAGTTAGAAGAGTGAAAAGACATGGTTTTATAGCACACTTCATTATCATTCAAAAGATAGTTTTGTTATCAATAAACGCCTTAGCAAAAAAAATATTCAAACGCAAATGGCTTAATTAAGAAAGGACCCGATTAAATCCGTAAAACTTTAGAATTATCATTTTAAATTTAAAAAGGCAGAATTTCAAATCCCGCCTCTTTATTATAAAACAATTTATTGAAAGTAAAACTAAGGTTGTATAATAAGGCCATTACTCAAATCAATTTGTTGCTGTGGTATAGCGTAGTAATCCTGTTTTGGACCACCCGTAAAAGTTGGTTTTGGATTAAGGTCGCCATTTAACTGGTAAGGAATTGCACTTTCGTAATTGTAAAATGCAGTAAGCTCTGCGGGTGCAATATCCCATCTTACAAGATCAAAGAAACGGTGACCTTCCATCCCGAGTTCCAATAGTCTCTCCAGGCGTACAGCAGCTCTGGCTTCAGCCTGGCTTGCAAAGGGAACTAAATACGGGATTGTTTTAGGAACGCCTAATGAAGCGGGGAACGTAACTACCCTGCTATTTTGTGCCCTTGTCCGAACTCTGTTGATCAACACAAATGCATTAGCAAGTGAACCTCCGGCAGCCTCAATCTCAGCTTCGGCTAAAAGCAAGATGACATCAGAAAAACGAATAAGATTAATATTTAAAGCAGTTCCCCCTGCATCAAACCATAAGGCGGCATCATGTGCAGTCCCAACCTGTGATTTACGAATCATAATTTTCTTACCAGAAAAAGGACCGGCAGTACGATCTCTTTGCCAGCCTGTAGCATATGTTCCCCAATCATGAAAAGGCACTCCGTTTCTACCAACTGTCCAATCCAAACGTGTGTCAACATTCGCTGCATATTGTGTAAAACCAGGAGCAGCTCCAGAAATTGCATCTGTACCAAAAGGATCCAATACTACTGCATTTTGGGGGCTTGCAACCGGCAAACCAGCAGCATCAGTTTTATATTGATTTGTAAACCAATAAGTCGGGGTAAAGAAACCTGCTCCCCCTAACTGTGCCGGCTGATTTAAATTATCGCCCCAATTACCATTGTAACCACCAGCATTATCCTGGGCAGAAGACTGGAACGCAAATACTGCTTCTTTGCTATTTTCAAAATCTACATTGAAATTATCGTCGTAATGAGTGTTCAAATCATAATGAACGCCAAGAGGGGTTTTACCATTGGCAACCACATCTGCTAAAACAGTTTTGGCAGTGGCAAAATCTTTTGCAAACATTAAGACTTTACCATAAATAGCACCGGCTACCCACTTATTTATCCGGGCCGGGGCATCTTGCGTTTCGGGTAGATTCTCATACGCATATTTTGCATCTTCAATAATTTTTGGCCAGATCTCGGCATCATTGGCAACACCGGGAATAGTGGCACTTGCTAAATCAAGATCTGCTTGTTCGTCGATGTAGGGCACTTTGCCCCACAGGATTCTTGCCTGGAAATGATACCAGGCTCTCAATGCACGTGCCTGGCCTGCCAGATTTTTACGATTGTCATCACTAATCT
>CAMLEX010000073.1 GCA_946479055.1 uncultured Bacteroidota bacterium
CAGCCACTGTAGCCATAGGCAATGCAATGAATGCAGTAAATCAGCGTGGTGATCTGTCAGTGCCTTTACATATACGCAATGCCCCTACTAAACTGATGAAAAATTTAGGCTACGGTAAGAACTATGAATACTCGCATAGCTATGAAAACAATTTTTCCCCGCAGGAATATTTACCAAAAGAATTATCGGGAACAAAATTTTATGATCCTGGAAAAAATGCGAGAGAAGAGGAACTGAGAAAGTTTTTGAAAAATTTGTGGAAGGATAAATACGATTATTAATGGATATACGATCAAGAATTGATATTGAATTGCTAATGGCTGCATTTTATGAAAAAGTAAAAAATGATGATACCATTGGTTACATTTTCAATGATATTGCCAAAGTAAACTGGGACCATCATTTACCCATCATCTGTGATTTCTGGGAAACCCTTTTACTTGATTCCAACTCCTACAGCCGAAATGCAATGGCGGTACATTATACACTCAACCGGAAAGTGCCACTAGAAGAAAAGCATTTTCAACGTTGGTTACAATTATTTTTTGAAACTGTTGATGATCTTTTTACCGGGGATATTGCTACAATGGCAAAAAAGAAAGCAAAATCGATTGCTGCTTTAATGCAGTTTAAGATGAAGCAGGAAAAAAGTGGTCTTAATATTACTGGAAAGTCTTGAAAAGAGATGATCCTGGCGTCGTGTTAATTATAAACTGTCGTATTTCAAGTAAGTGGTGAATGGTGAGTGGCTGTCCTGCTTTCAGGGATCTTACTCGCCATTCACCACTGACAACTCACGTTTTACATAACACCATAGTATCATCTCTGAAAAAATATTTACTGTTTTGTAAGTTGTCCCCTTATTTCCCCACCGCCATTATTCGCCGTATGAATATTGACGTACCACAGGTTATTCATCAAATCCGCTTCCATTGCAGCATCTAATGCCCCCGAAGACCATGTAAAAGGTGATGCTCCCAGAGTTCCATAATTTAAGCCAGCTACCGGTGAGCCACTTACACCCACTGCGCCTTTATGCACATGCCACACCGTGGCAGCGCTGGATAATCCTGTATAGGTAACTGTAATAGTAAGGATTTTGGAATTACCGTCAAACGAGCCTGATACAATGCCTGTGGCGGTGCTGGTTACGGCAGGAACTTCATTGGCCCCGCTCATGGTACCCGAGAAAAGGACTGTTTTGTTGTTATTATCATCATCATCGTCTTTGTCGCAGGAGGAAATTGCCAGCAGGCAAATCATTGCTCCCAAAGTCAAAATGGTTTTGCGTAACATAAATATGATTTTAATGGTTAACAATAAACATTCACTAATTATATCGTATAGAAATTATAATAGTTGCCCGCTGGGTATGCTGAAAATGGTTCGTTGTTACAGCTTTACTAACTTGGCATCCTTAAAATGCCTGGCTGCCGTAATTTTAATACATTCAATTACAGATCATGAAAAAAAATTGTTTGATTTTTCTATGTGTCATTTTCAGTGTAGCATCCGGAGCACAAAGCATCATTCATCGTGATCCGCAGATAGAAAAAATGGTCAGCGAGGTATCCAAAGATTCACTGGAAGCATATATAAAAAAATTAGTCAGCTTCGGAACCAGGAATACCCTCAGTACTCAAACAGATCCCAAAAGAGGCATTGGTGCGGCTAGGAACTGGGTGTCGAGTCGTTTTAATGAGTTTGCCAAACAATCCAACGGCAGGTTAACAACATTGATTGATACGACAACCTTGCAGCCTGATGGGCGCCGTGTTGATGTTCCCCTTTTATTGGGCAATGTGGTAGCCACGCTGAAAGGCATTGACCCTAATGATGACCGCATTTTCATCATTAGTGGTCATTTGGACAATATGCGCAGCAATGTAATGGATAGAACCGGAGATGCCCCCGGGGCTAATGATGATGCAAGCGGTGTAGCTGCCGTAATTGAATGCGCAAGGATCATGAGCAAACATTCTTTTCCGGCCACTATTATTTTTGTCGCTGTGAGTGGTGAAGAGCAGGGATTGCTTGGTGCCAATTTTATGGCTGAAAAAGCAAAAAAGCAAAACTGGAATATTGAAGCAGTGCTGAACAATGATATTGTAGGTAGCAACAACAGCAATGAAACCAATATCATCAATAATACAAAGATCCGTGTGTTCAGTGAAGCATTCTCTATACAAGATACCGGAAAGACTGCCTTAAACATCCGCAGCCTTGGTTTGGAAAATGATGGGAAGTCAAGACAATTGGCCCGTTATGTAAAAGAGATCGGAGAAAGATATGTTGACAACCTGGAAGTAGTAATGATTTATCGGAATGATCGTTTTTTGCGGGGCGGCGATCATACCCCTTTTGTAAACCGCGGTTTTGCTGCCGTTCGTTTAACAGAAATGAATGAAAATTATTATCATCAGCACCAGGATGTGAGAGTAGAGAATAGCATTCAATATGGCGACCTACCTGAATTTATGGATTTTGAATACCTGCGAAAAAATACTGCTATGAATCTTTCTAATCTTGCTAACCTGACCAAATCTCCTTCAGTACCACAAGAGTTAAAAATTGAAACAAAAAGGCTTACCAATTTCTCTGATATAAGCTGGAAACCATCAAAAACAGGAAAGCTGAAAGGATATTATATTTTAATGAGAGAAACCACGAGCCCGGTATGGCAAAAGAAATTTTTTACAAGTGATACAAAAATGGAATTGCCGTATTCCAAGGACAATTATTTTTTTGCTGTTCAATCCATCAGTGAAGATGGAAATGAGAGCTTGCCCGTTATTCCCATGCCCGCAGGAAGATAAAAGTATCCCCGAAATAAATTTTTCATTTTTCACCATTCACCTTTCACTATTATGATCAACTGGCAACTAAAAAATTTTGATTCACTTACGCCGCATGAACTTTATGCCATTCTTCGTTTAAGGACCGAAGTATTTGTAGTAGAACAAGCCTGCATTTTCCAGGACATGGATAATAAAGATCAATCATCTTATCATTTAATGGGTTGGAAAAAAGAGATGCTGGTTGCCTATACAAGGTTGGTTCCTCCCGGGATATCCTACCCGGAACCTTCGATTGGTCGTGTGGTTACTTCTCCTGCTGCCAGGGGTAGCGGCATAGGCAAATTGCTGATGGAAAAAAGTATTGAAGAAGTCATTCATTTGTATGGGAAAACCCCTATCAGGCTCGGAGCTCAGTTGTATCTGAAAATTTTTTATGAGTCATTGGGTTTCAAACAAGTCAGCGCCATTTACGATGAAGATGGTATTGATCATATAGAAATGCTACGTTTATAAAGCCTTCTCGTAAATCCACTAAGTATAAAGACTTTTTATTAAACAAAGAATAAAAAAATACTCAATTATATTCTTCTGATCCGTTTTTCTTTTTCTATTTTGGCTCCGAAATCCAATAGTAGAAACCAGAAATCAGAATCTATGAGAAACAATTTACTCTCAGCAGTACGCATCCTTGTGCTGATCTTATCACTCAATTTATTTTCCTTTCGTTCAAATTCACAATCCATCACAACAGGCAATGGCAAATTTGAAGTAGGTCTTGGCTTTGGCCCAATGTTCTTTTTAGGTGACCTGGGTGGAAGTGCCGGCATAGGAAGGGACTTTTTAAAAGACGTTGACTTTCCTTTGACCAAATTTTCTAAAATGATTTATGCTAACTATTATCCCGCTGAATGGCTGGGATTCCGATTAGCATTGAATCATGGGCAATTGCAGGGAAGTGATGCTGAGGCGCCTGATAAAGGTGGAAGGGAAATTTCACGTATTAAGCGTAATCTTAGTTTCAAATCTTCTGTACTGGAAGCTTATATAGCAGCAGAAGTTTATCCTACTGTTTTCTTCGAACGTTATGACGGCTTGCAAGGAAAATTGCGTCCCTATGGCCTCATCGGTGTTGGAGCATACAAATTCAATCCCAAAACACAATTAAATGGCCAATGGGTGGAACTACAGCCACTTCACTTAGAAGGCCAGGGTCTGATTCCAGGCAAAAGTGAATATAAACTTACACAGGCTGAGATCCCAATGGGACTTGGCTTTAAATATTTCATAAGAGAAAATATGTATGTGGGCATGGAATTGCTGCATCGCCAATTGTTTACAGACTATGTAGATGATGTAAGCACTACTTATCCTGATCCCATTATTTTCAATGCGCTTCCTGCTGCAGATGCTGCAAAAGCAAGACAGTTATTTTATCGTGGAGATGAGCTACCAGCCGCAAGATTAACGCCCAGAGTAAATGAACAAAGATGGTATCCGAACGATAATGATGCGTTCATTTCCACTATCCTTCGTTTTTTCTGGAGGATTGGTAATGATCCAAACAGTAATGCTAGAAAACAGATGCGTTGCCCTATATTTTATTAACAGGTCGCCGCTCACTTTTAATAAATCCGAACCCAACTATGAATCCAAAATTCACCCTGTCATTTACAGCTGGTATTTTCTTTAGTGTTTTGGCTATTCATCCATCTGCTTCTTTAAATTCTGAAACAAGAAACTTAAAAGAAAAAAAAGGACAGCCAACAAAAACAAATTATTCATCCAGGAATAATCATGCAGTAAAAATTTATCCGGATGTAATAAAAAAAACTATGCATGTCATAGCAAAAGAAAATGATGGAAAAGAGATCGATTTTTTTGTATTTGATCTGCAGGGTACATTAATGAAACATTATAGAATGGAAGAAGGTGATCATAAAAAATTAACCGACCTCGAAAGAGGAAAATATATTTATCACGTTTTCAGCGGGGATGAAGAAACTGCCACCGGAAAATTTGATATTCGCTAATGTTCTTTTACAAGTGCAACAACCTCTGTTCCAGTAAGCAGCAGGGAGCTTAATAGAATCTGATACCCTGGTTGACAAAACCTAATCCGTTCTCTATTGGTACTCTCATTAGTATAAATTTTATTAAACACTCTCTGCGCTTGCTTATTGGATTTTATTAACCTGTGCTCTTTTAATTATCATAACTAAGAACCCGTAAGACAGGGAAATTGCCAAAATCCTGTATCCGGATGAAAAACCCAGCTTGCTTGCTGGCCCTGATAAAGATTTTTTCAATCATTCCCTGTTATTACTTACGGGCAAAATAATCTGCTCCCTCAATTCATTTCTAAATCTTATACAGCTCCGTGTATTATTGTTTTAGCTAATTCAAAACTCTTTTGTTACATTAGTTTACTAAAACCAACGTTTATGAACTTAATTGAAAGAGCAAAAAACATTATCATCTCCCCTGCTAAAGAGTGGGATGTAATAGCTGCTGAACAACCCGATACAGGTAAAATCATCACGAGCTATGTACTCCCGCTTGCTGGTGCAGCCGCATTAGCTGCTTTTATTGGTTATGGACTTATTGGAGTAAGTTATTTTGGTGTTCGGGTAGCCGGAATTAATTGGGGTATCTATCAGGCAATTTCAGTTTTGGTGGCAGCAATAGCCGGTGTTTTCATTAGTGCATTTGTAATTGATGCGCTAGCTCCTAGTTTTGGATCGGAAAAAAATATGGGTCGTTCTGTCCAACTTGTAGCTTATTCATATACCCCAGGATGGATAGGTGGTTTATTAGCTATATTACCTGCTATAGCTTTAATTGGGGCTTTAGCTGGCCTTTATGGTTTATATCTTTTATACTTAGGGATGCCGAAGTTAAAAAAGACTCCGGCTGATAAACATGTTGGCTATTTTGTAGTTTCCCTTTTAGTAATGATCGTTGTTTATTTTATAGTAGGAATGATCATGAGCAGGGTATTGATGCCAACCATGGGCTTAAATTATGGTGGTGGCTCTATTAATGTCAGCTATTGATTAAATAAGTAGTTTTAGTTTATTTAAAGAGACCGGTTCCAAAAATTTGGAACCGGTCTCTTTTTTGCATTTCCTTATTTCTCGTCATCCGGATCGGAATCTTCAAAAAAAGATTTCGCATCAAATGGTTCATCATCTTCCGGAAAAGAAGAGGGATCATTGAATAAATGCCATTCATCGGGCAGATCATTATTCTTATCAAATGATGTAACCCATTTTACAAATATCTCACGGAAAGCATCTATTTCATTTCGCAACACATCCAGGTACTTTGCTTCCATTTCGTGCATAGCTTCACAAGCCCATAGCTGGTCCTTCAACTGGCAGATATTTACTTTGATGATAACAGCATTTTCCATCTTCAGGCTATAAATATCAATTCCCAAAGCACCTTTGATCTTTACCGGCACCAGCATAGCATTTTCTTTCATCAATCGTTGGGTAAACTCTGTTTGCTCATCCTCTTCCGGCAGCATAGCACAGATGGTATCGGTCAGGTTAAGTATCTCTATTGATTTCCGGAATAATTCTTTCCCATAAACATTCTCAGGTTTCCAGGCTTCGCCATTTTCATCATCATCACCCTTTTCAAAATCCTCAGCATCAAAAAAATTACCAATATTATCTTCGCTCATATAAAAGTTTAAAGTTTTTTAACCCGCATATGCGTATTTATAATCGTATCAACACTTCCTTTGAGCAAGTCCAGACCAATTTACACTATCAAATTTGCACATCTTCACGACTTGTCCCCCCAAGGCGTGGATTTCCAAAATATCTCAAGTCAATTCTACCTTTAAAAATTCAGCCGTATAACTTTCCTTATTCTTGATCAATTCTTCCGGTGTTCCTTCAAATAAAATTCTCCCGCCTCCATCGCCGCCTTCAGGTCCTATATCGATGATATGATCCGCGACTTTGATCACATCCATATTATGTTCTATCACCAAAACCGTATTACCCCGGTCTACCAATTTATTCAAAACGTCCAGCAAATGTTTTATGTCTTCAAAATGCAAACCCGTTGTTGGTTCATCCAGTATGTAAAATGTTTTTCCTGTATCTCTTTTAGAAAGCTCAGTAGAAAGTTTGACCCGTTGCGCTTCTCCGCCACTCAATGTTACAGCTGATTGACCTAACGTAATATAACCAAGTCCTACTTCTTCCAGCACTTTTATTTTGCGGTAGATATAAGGCACAGCCTGGAAGAATTCCACTGCTTCTTCCACGGTCATTTCCAGTACATCAGCAATGGACTTTCCTTTATAACGTATCTCCAGTGTTTCCCGGTTATACCGTTTTCCATTACATTTTTCACAATGCACATATACATCGGGTAAAAAATTCATTTCGATAACTCTCATTCCACCTCCTTCACAAACTTCGCAGCGACCACTTTTTACATTAAAAGAAAAACGGCCTGCATTATATCCCCTGATCTTTGCTTCAGGTATGGATGCAAACAAAGTTCTTATCTCTGTAAAAAAACCACAATAAGTTGCCGGGTTACTCCTGGGTGTACGGCCAATAGGTGATTGATCTACCTCTACAACCTTGTCAATATTATCCAGGCCTTTTACCGACTTATACTCCAATGGTGTTCCTTTAGAACCATAGGAATGATGTGAAAGAATAGGATACAATGTTTCATTGATAAGCGTTGATTTGCCGCTACCACTTACTCCTGATACTACAATAAATTTCCCCAGCGGAAATTTTACATCTACGTTGGTAAGATTATTTCCTTTGGCTCCTTTTAATTCTAAAAATTTTCCACTGCCTTTTCTTCTTTCTGCAGGCACTTCAATTTTCAAATGGCCATTCAGGTATCCTGAGGTTAGTGTATCTAATTTCAATAAATGTTTTGGTTCACCCTGTGCTACTATTCTACCACCATGATACCCGGCTTTCGGCCCAATATCAATCAGGTGATCGGCAGCCAGCATAATATCCTTATCATGTTCTACCACCAAAACACTATTACCAATATCACGGAGATTTCTCAATGCATCAATCAACCGGTGATTATCCCGTTGATGCAAACCAATAGAGGGTTCATCCAAAACATAAGTAATCCCCTGCAATTGAGAACCGATCTGTGTGGCCAGCCTGATCCGCTGTGACTCGCCACCACTAAGCGTTTTGGAGCTCCGATTAAGAGTCAGGTAAGTCAGTCCAACATCCAGTAAAAATTGTAATCGCTCTCTTATTTCCTTCAATACATCTTTACCAATAATATTCTGTTTATTGGAAATTCTTAATTCAATACCATCCAGCCAGGCCGCCAGGTTATCCAGGTTCATATTGCTTAACTCAGCAATATTTCTTCCGGCTACTTTAAACCAAAGACTTTCTTTTTTTAATCTAGCTCCACCACAACTTTCACAAGGTTTCAATTGCATATAGTTCTCCGCCCAATTTCTCAACTCTTCCCGGTGCCCATTGTTGAACCAACGGTTCAGCATGTTCACAATTCCTTCATAGGAGTCATGTTGTTCATTGCTTACATTTTCAAAATCAATTTCTGTTTCTATTCCTTCTTCATTACCATATAATAAAATATTCAGCGCTTTCGAAGGAATATCTTTTATGGGTTTGGTCAATGATATTTTATTCTTTTTCGCAACTTCCTGCGCCTGCTTATAAACAAAAGCTTCCCGTTCACCACCCAACGGAGCAATACCACCTTCGCCAATACTCAATGTTGGATCAGGAATAACCGCATCCATATTAATATGAAAGGTAGTGCCTAACCCCCTGCAAACAGGGCATGCACCGTAAGGAGAATTAAAAGAAAAAGCATTGGGTGACGGTTCTTCATAACTGATACCTGTGTCTTCACACATTAAAAGTTTGGAATACTGGGTCACCTGTTTTGCATCATTCACCAAAAGAAACATAAGATCCTTTCCCAGTTTCAATGACTGTTGTACACTTTGACTCAATCTTGCTTTTAATTCATCAGTTACCTGCAACCGGTCAACCACTAATTCAATATCATGTATTTTATAACGGTCAACCTGCATCTTGGGAACAATATCTTTTACTTCACCATCTACTCTTACTTTTAAAAATCCTTTCTTTCTTACATCTTCAAACAATTCACGGTAATGTCCTTTTCGACCACGCACCAAAGGCGCCAGCAGACTTATTTTTTTTCCATGAAATTTTGTAAAAATATTTTCTACTATCTCCTCTTCGCTCCACTTCACCATCTTCTTCCCTGTATTATAAGAATAGGCTTCACCAACTCTTGCAAAAAGCAAACGCAAAAAATCATATACTTCTGTAATTGTTCCTACAGTTGACCGCGGATTTTTATTGGTTGTCTTTTGTTCTATTGAAATAACTGGAGAAAGGCCAGTGATTTTATCGACATCCGGACGTTCCATATCACCGATAAACTGCCTGGCATAAGCGCCAAAAGTTTCCATGTAGCGACGTTGCCCCTCAGAATAAATAGTATCAAAAGCAAGTGAAGATTTACCACTTCCGCTTATTCCGGTGATGACTACCAATTTATTTTTAGGTATTGAAATGTCAATATTTTTCAGATTGTGCTCCCGTGCTCCAAACACATCAATAACATCTTCTTTTGGCGTCTCCATATATTTAACTGGGCCTTTTAAATTCATAAAAAATCAAGGCAACGAAGATAAAACAAGCGGTAAAGTAAAAAGTTATAAAATAGCACTCTAAAACGGAATTATCTGAAAAACAAAGATTTCAGAAGTAATTATCCGATAAAACAAGATTTTTTTTTCAATTTTTACCAAAAAAGCATTTCTGGCACAATATTTAAATAGAATGTGACTGAAACCAGATCGCAATCATTTTAAACAAAAATATCATGAAAAAAATCGCAATCATTACCAGCGCAGCGCTTTTATTATTTACTGCTGCCGTAAATGCTCAGACGGATACCGTTCCCAAACAAACTACAGATTCTGTTGCCCAACAACCAGTTGCTACTGAACAACAAACTACGGCCAAAGTATATAATGATAAATATAACAACTGGAGCGCTGATACTTATAAGATGCAGCCAATGCCAGAGGCATTAACTATTGAAAAAATATTTCCTGTTCTTGGTAACTATCAACTTACCGATAAAGAAGGGACAGCCTCTACAGTTTCTGTAACACTTGATCCTTCCAATAAAGGCATCGTTTGGATCGAAGGTTTACCACAAGGAAAAATAAAAGCTACTTTAAGAAAATCTCCTGCTACTTATAAAATTCCTGTGCAGCCATTAGGCGAAGAAGCAATGGCGACTGAAGCGACAACTGAAGTTGAAGCTAAAGATGCAAAAACTGCTAAGTCATCTAAAACTGCAAAAGCAGCTCCAAAAGCAAAAGAATTACCTGAAGGCGTATTGATTTATGATAAAGATGCTAACGTATTAAACGTATGCATCGGATGCAAATACAATAACGAAGATCCTGCTGTTGCTTTTACACCAGCAGAAACTACTGATGCAGCTGCAACTGAAGAAGCAGATAAAGCAGAAAAGAAAACAACAAAAACAGCTAAGAAATCAAAAGTAAAAGTTGCGAAAATCAAACCCGTACACTATACTGGCACAAAGGTGATTGAAACTACTACTACCCCTAAAACAGAAGTTCAACAATAAGATATTTGTATCACCGATGAATAAAAAAGAGGCTGCTGCAGGCAGCCTCTTTTTTATAATATGATCTTACCTATTTTGATCAACAGCAACCAGCTTGAAAGTACTGCCTGTAAAAGATTTCACTGACACTAACAATTGTTCTATTTTTTTATTGAAAAAAAATTTGGCTATCTGAAACCCTGACCATTATCTTTGCACCAGTTCTTTTATAGATCACTTATCAAGAAAGGCTGAGGGTAATGGCCCAATGAAGCCTTGACAACCTGCTAAGATTTATACGTTTTTAAATTTTATGCAAGGTGCCAATTCCATCTCGTCGTAAGGCGGGACAGATAAGTCAGATTCAAAGCTTCAAAATATCATTCGTACAATATTGAAAAGCTCATCTGATTTATCGGATGAGCTTTTTTATTACACACCATCCCTAAAGGGTGTTAGAAAACTCTCCGATACATTACTATTGTTCCTCTCCTGATAAGTGTTCGACAAGAATATGTCTAACAAAATTTTTAACCTGCTTCCATACGGATGGGAGCAAAATGTCTAAACAAAATGAGTAACAATGCAACACAACTGATCCACAGTATTCCTGTTGATCCATTAACCGGAGCCATCGCCGTTCCTATTTATCAGACCAGCACTTTTGTGCAGGAAGCTCCGGGAGTAAATAAGGGCTATGATTATGCAAGAAGTGGCAACCCAACAAGAGCCGCATTGGAAGATATAATTGCCAAACTGGAAAACGGTAGTACGGGCGTTGCTTTCGGGAGTGGCCTGGCGGCTATTGATGCTGTAGTGAAATTGTTAAAATCCGGTGATGAGATTCTTGCTGTAGATGATATCTATGGTGGCGCCTTTCGATTATTCACGCATATTTATGAAAAATTCGGTATCGCAGTAAATTATGTGGATACGACAGCTGTTGAAAATGTTTTCAATGCTGTTACTCCAAAAACAAAACTGATCTGGATTGAAACGCCAACTAATCCTACGCTAAAAATTTCCGATATAGAAGCCATTGCAAAAATCGCTAAAGCTAACCGGTGTTTACTTTGCGTGGATAATACTTTTGCTTCACCCGCCTTACAACAACCTCTTTCGCTGGGAGCTGATATTGTAATTCATTCCGCCACCAAATACCTGGGTGGACACAGCGATCTTATTGCGGGCTTAGTAGTAACTAAAGAAAAAGAGCTGGGAGAAAAGATAAAATTCATTCAGAATGCCAGCGGCGCTATTCTTTCACCTTTTGATAGCTGGTTGGTAATACGGGGCATTGAGACATTGAACCT
>CAMLEX010000074.1 GCA_946479055.1 uncultured Bacteroidota bacterium
AAAATATCACGGGCTATTTCACCAACGGGATAGAAATTTCTTCCATCTGTTGACGCCTCTAGTATTTGCCGCTCAATTTTTTCATCAGCTACTACAATCCAGTTAAACTGGTGTTTGTCCTCATATTGAACAACCCTCAGTTCAAGTTGGTGAAGTGGTAAAGGCATACCGCCTTCAATATTTCCTGTCAACGTATAAGAGCCAAGACTTGCATAGGAAGGAGCGTATAAATTCCCTTTACCTTCTATTTTCAGGTAATAACTGCCCGGATTTAAAATGGTATCAGCCACTGAATTCAATAAAGCTCCCGGATTATATACGTTCAGTAATGTTTGTGATTCATTATACAATGTCACCTGCATATCAAGATCCGAACCGGCATTTCCTGTTCCAACGTTGTAAGGAATAGCATTTAGTTGAAAGCGTCCACTATATGGCATAGTGAAACTAAAGATATCCATGTCGGTATTTTGCTGAACAACACCGCTAACCTCAAATTGATTGTTACTGAATAAGGTTGATGTGGCCGTGTTGAAAGTACTACCATGATCGTCCGTACGATATCCAAATCCATTATCAGTTGAAGTTATTACGTCAAGATCGCTCTGCAAATTATTACAACCTGAAGGGGTTGGCCCATTGCTCCATAAAGTAAAATTTCGGTTGTAGCCTACTCCCATTATAGGAGCCCAGCCAATTTCGCCGGTTCCCTTTCCTGCATAATATTCGGTGATTCTTTTACAGTTGGCATCAAATTCCGACTGGTGAAGGAGACCTAACGTATGTCCTGCTTCATGAGAAATGGCTTCAGATATTTTTTTTAAATTATACCCAAACAGCGCTGAAAATACAAAGCAGGGTGTATCATCGCCCCAGGTAAATGATCCGATAAATGCTACGCCACCAGCGGAGTTTCCATACCAGCTCGATGTAGTAGTGATGATCACTCTCATTCTTTTATCAATAGGTGCTGTTATAAATTTTTCCTCCTCAGTAGTGATATTAATGTTGAAGGGACGGTAATCTTCAGCTACCCGGTTGAAGATTTCGTTTATCTGCGCTGTATTTAATCCGGAACCTGCACAGTTAATAGGACTGCCATCCCAGTTCCAGCTGGTACCGTCAACGTTGTGGCCATCAAAATCAAGAAAAATAACCGATGATGCGGAAGGATAACTATTCAGGGCTTCGGTCTGGGCGTGTACCGGAGATTGAAATGAAAATGTCAGCATCATACAAAGGAGTAAAACCGAGGTTCTCATAGCAGGGTGGATTTTTAATTTCAAAGGTGGAGGATAGTGGAAATCAGATTGGGTTTATAGTTTTATTCATTGATCAATTCATGAAATTTTTTCTTTATTAAAAAATACTGGCCGTTTTGATTTTCTAAAACAAACAGATCGGCATGTTGAAAACTGACGATACGGCCAGAATACCTGACCGTACCATCAGTAGTGGTGGATGAGGAAAACGTCAACGTTGCTCCGTTGAAATGAGTGGAGCTAACAACCACACTGCGAAGTGTGTTGTTATACTTGCTGGTAGCTGAAATTATTTTGCCATTAAATCCTGGTAGCTTTTTGTCTATGAACTGAAGGTTTACTTCTTTCCCCCTGGCGGCAGTATTGCCAAACAGGTTTTTTAGCTCGCTGAGGTCAACAGGAATTTTATCGGGGAAGTTTGTAAATAAAGACGGCTTATTGTGATCAGATTCTCTTAGTACTACTCTGTCTTGAGCAAAACTTATTGTGCAGCAGAAAATAAAGGACAGGCTAACCCCGTACAGTTTCAGGTAATTCATTGGATATTTTTTAAAAACAAATAGAAAATTGGTTGTGCAGATGGATTGGATCTGCTACAGTATATCAGAGGGTGCGGAGAACAAAGATTGATAAATGTTTTTTACAATACCAAAATCCAGAGCAACAGAATAGAGTAAATCGGGTGTTAGTACGCTGGGATCAATCGTAAATTTTCGGAATATGTTTTTTGCCTGAGTTAATATTGTCCGGTGCTTAATAATACCAATGTACAGGCTTCCAGGCATTCAATATTTTGTTCTTTGGCCAATTTAATCAGCTCAGCATTTTCAGTACCGGGGTTGAAAATAATGCGTTTGGGTTTTAATGAAAGTATATATTCATAATATTCCTGCTGGTGAGTTGGATTCAAATACAGCGTTACCGTATCCAGCTCGTTGATAGATACTTTTTCTTTATCAATATTTACATCAGCCACTTTAGTATTTTTTCTGCCAATACCAACAACAGGATGACCGTGGCTGCGTAATCGCTGAATGGCAAGATAGCTGTAGCGGGCAGGATTATCAGATGCTCCTAATACCAGGGTTTTCTTTTGTTTATTCATACAGTAAAGCTAAGTGGGAATTTAATTTAAAAAATACGATATTGCCGGCGTGGAATTTTTTTGATGATATCGTTAAAGGCATTCGGTAATAAAGAGTATTTGAAACTAAACCCACTTTCAAGAATTTTTGTTGGTATTACCCATCTGCTTTTTAATACCAGTTCCGTATCCGTCCCTATTAATGTGGAGCCAATTTGTAACATCCATTCATAAGCGGGTAAATTGAAAGTCTGACCTGTTGCATTTCTTAATGTTTTCATGAAAACTTTATTGGTAACAGGGTTTGGAGAGCAGCAATTATAAGTGCCTTTAATGTTGGAATGATCATTTATCCATTCTATCATCCGGCAGGTATCTTTAATATGTACCCAGCTATACATTTGTTTTCCACTTCCTTGTTTTCCGCCTAATCCAAATTTCAAAAGATTAAAATAGGGAATCAACACACCACCTGGTCCTAATGTAATGGCCATTCGCAAGGCCACTTTCCGTGTAGAGAGTGTTGATTGTTCATAGAAAGTTTTTTCCCAAAGTTTGCAAACCTCCACAGAAAAGCCATCACCCAATTCACCACCATATTCATCCTGTGGCCTGTCCTCAGCATGCCGGTAAATAGTTGCCGAAGAAGCGTTGATCCAGAGTTTGGGTGCTGTTGTACATTGATTGATTGCTGCACCGATGGCTTTCACGGTATCAGTGCGACTATCAAATATCTCCTTTCTGTTTTTCTCAGTGTACTTGCAATTCACTGTCTTGCCAGCGAGATTGATAATGATATCAGCGCCATCCAATTCTTTAACCCATTCACCAGTGGTTTTTCCATCCCATTTTATAAATCGAACATTCTGAAGATCTTCCTGGCTGAGTGAATTATAATGATTGCGGTTATTATTTACATTCTGTAGTTGCCTGCTAAGGATGATAATTTGATTTTCTTTACCGAAATATTTTGTCATCTCCTGTCCTATGAAACCAGTACCGCCTGCAAGAATGATCTTTTTATTTTTCACCGGAATAATATTAATGGAATATGAATAAAATAAATCCAAGCATACCCGCCAGGTTAATGGCTGCTATCCATTTGTTGTTGGCCAATACAGCGGCATACTCCATTCTTCGCAAGTATTCTTTGAAAATAATAATGGCTGTTGCTACCAGGTAAATAAGGCTGAACCACTCAGCATGACCGAACCAATAGTGAACAAGCAAAAGCGGTATTAATAAAAGAATGGTGATTAGTGCCAGCATGTTTACCTGCCCCAGGTATTCTATCGCTTTGGTTTTGCTAAAATTGAATGCCAGAAGACAGTTAACCAACACCAGGCCAAAATGTGCCATCTGTAGTTGTTCTATTGAAAGTAAAGAGCCAAAAGCCGGTGAAAATACAAGGGTATGCAAAGGGAAAAGCATAAGACTGTTAAAGACCAGGAATGTAAGCATAAAAACTATTCTATACCTGTAATTCAGATCAGGTGAACAGTCAATACTCCCGTTACTGCATTTCTTTGCTACAATTACTTTCCTGTTGTAAGAAATGAATTTGTATATTTTTTTCAGAAGCCAGTTAATGGGTTTTATTTTCCCAGTTGTTTTGATAAAGCCGGATCGTTGCCCTAATATTTCAAGCAGTGCATCAATTCCATATAATACATTTCCTGATTTTGTGTCTAACAGCGGGATTTCGTTCCTGCTCTTATCCAGGTCAATTGATTTAAGTAAAGACGACTCAAGTGTAGAGAAGGATTTTCTGCCTTCAGTTGGCAAAAGCCCACAGCTTACGAATAAAGAGGAGTACCAGGTGCATAAGGGGCAATTGTCATCATAAATAAGTATTTTATTTTTCATGACGTTTATTTTAAATAAGCCAAAGCATTATTTTTTCCTGATATTTTACTTTAAGAGTTTCATCAGCCCCCCAACAAACCAGTTCTCTTCCGCTTTTATCATCGAGTCCAGCGTTTTATCAGCCTGTTTACCCAGTTTTTTAATACCGCTCACGGTATCAACAAAAGATTTTACATTCTTGTCTCTTTTATCGCCTTCTACTTCTTCCAGTTGATCCAGTAATTTCAACATGGGTTCCAGTTCTCTTTTTTTTCTTTCTTTCACTATCAATCTTACTACTTTCCAAATATCTTTTTCGGCAGAAAAATATTCTTTCCGTTCCCCCGGGAGAATTACTCTTTCGGCGAGGCCCCAACTAAGGAGGTCCCTGATATTCATATTTACATTGCCACGGCTGATGTTCAATTCTTCCATCATATCGTCCTGTGTCAACGGATCAGGACTAACTAATAATAAAGCATGGATCTGGGCCATGGTACGGTTGATACCCCAGTTGGTACCAAATGCGCCCCAGCTACTGATGAATTGTTGTTTTGCTTCTGTTAATTTCATAAAGCAAAACTAATGTATAGTTACTGAATTTTCAAAAGTTACTGAAAATAAAATTACCAGTAGCAGTCAAGCCGCTTATCTGCTTTGTTATTTGTAAAGTCGGCCGATTTTAAAACAATCGCTAGGTAGCCACCTCCGCGTTGGATCTTTTTTTTAGAAAATATATTACTCCAATTATGGATGCCAAATAAAACAGGCCCTAATCTTATGGCTCCGCCTATCCATAGTTGATTGCGGTTGTTATAATAAAAAGGTAAGTAATATCCTTTTTTTCTTGTTTCCCATCTTGGAGTAAGCGTTAGTAGATTAATGTCTTTTACCTGCTTGTTTGGACCATTAGGAAGCGAGGAAAGGTCGACAGAAACATCTGCGTTTAAAAAAAAGCATCAGTAATAAATTTATCAACGTTTAGCACTAACCTTCCTGGATGGTTTACTCTGAATTTTCCACCATAGGTGTTGAGATTGCCGAATACATTAGACAGGCTGTCTCTGAAATCTCCGAGGTTGTTGATAGTTGAATCAAAGACCCGGTCCAGTAAAACATCCGTTACATCTGTTTTAATATTTCTTGCGCTTGTACTGTATTTACCAAAATGATATTGACCATAGCCTATATCCAATAAAGCAAGTCCTATTTTCCAATCATAATCAAAATAAGAATCGTTTTCAAAAACATTGGAGACGCTCTGTAGTTTTACCAGGTATTCAAATCCTATATCAATCGAACCACCAGTTTCGGTAAATGAAAGAAATTCTTTAGAATTTTCTTTAAACTTCCGGCTGCTTTCCCAGCGGTCATAGTTGGATGAATATCCAAAATCGAGTGATGCATTGGTAATACGATATTCAACAGGGTCCGCAACTTCGTTGCGAATAAAATTGCCGTCTGAAAGATTTGCAAATGCACCTGATAAACCCCTATTCAATTTTATAGTTAAGCCTGCATTTAATCTGCCATATTCATTGTCAAAAATAGTTTGTCCGTATGTGACATACAGTTCGGCCCAACTGCTTGTGGCCATATTAAATTCCATGTTTCCGGCCTCCTCGTTCTGGTGAAAGAAATCGCCAAACCTGCTAATTGTATCAACAAAATTATAGAGACTTGTTTTCAGTGAAAGATATGATCTGAGGTTAGCGCCAAATGCAAGAGCACTTCTTTTGTTTAAAGCAAACCTTGCATTGAGCAGGTTAAGATTGAAATTCATATCAGCGTACCTGCTGAATTGCCCATCGGTAATAAGATATTCAGATTTTACGGGGTTCGATAAAAGCGAATATTTTAAGACTTTAACTGCATTTGTCGTGTGTTTATCCTGCACGCCAAACAAAGTCAGATCCCACTTCAATGGAGAATTTACAATAGCTGAAGGATTATTATGAACATTCAGGGAACCGATATAAGATGAGCCGTTAGTAGCTGTATAATTTTGTGCTTCCGAAAAAAACGGAAGGGAACCAAAAGCGAATATGATCTTTAATTTTATCATCAAATAAAAAAGACCCTGGATGCAAGGTCTATGATGCTTTAGTATTGTAATTTAACAACTTTTTCTTCGGTTTTATTGGTATGCTGGTTTTTGCAGAATAGCCCGGTAGTTTTTTAACCTTATAGGTAGTATCTATTTTATTCCAAACTTGGCAAATATCTCATACTGCAATTTGATTTTGGTAAAGGCAATTTCATTTTCAAAACCTTTAGTGTTGTTTCTTACCCCGTAGCCAGTTACTACCACTTCCTGAAGAGCAGTATTTCCATATAAATTGGAGGGGTAAATCGTATGAACCTGTTCACGGATCACTAACGGTTTTCCAGTTTGTTCACCGATAGCAGTTAGCAGGTAATCAGCTTTGTCTTTGGCCGCTTTCATCGCTTCAATTTTTACCTGCTTCCGAAACTTTTCTATTTCTGAATGGGAAGTTTTGCTGATGCCAGCATCTTCTATTTCCAGCTCATCCAATATTTGGAAAAGTTTGTTTACTTCACCAGCGTTCTGCACTTTCATTTGAAGTCTTTTTTCTGTGATTACACGGCTCTTCCTGAATACCTGGTACTGCAGATCTCCCTCCGCACCTGATAAACTCAGGTTCTTAATATCAAAACCATTTTCTTTTAACTTTTTCAAAAGGTTATCTTCCTGTGTTTCGATTTTCCATTTATCGTTATTCTTATTTTTTTCCCGCAAAACAATGCTAATATAAATTTCATCCGGAACTAGTTCTATTTCAGCAATACCTGTTACTTCAATATTGGGCTTTTCTTCTGGTGGCAGCGTTTGTTGCTGTCCCATGGCGATGATATAGCTGAGAGTGACAATAAGCAAAAGAGAATATTTTTTCATTTTTAAACTTTTAGATGATAAATGTTTTTTAGGAGATGCTATTTTTTTATTTATTACATACATACAATAAAAATCCCGCCCCAATAAATATCAGGGCAGGAGTACCATTTTAAGTTGTTCAATTTTTATCAGATCAGCATCCTCAACGGCTCTTCCAGCAAACTCTTCAGTGTTTGCAGAAAAGCTGACCCTGTAGCTCCATCTACAACTCTATGATCACAGCTCAGGGTTACTTTCATCACGTTGCCAGGCACTACAGCACCATTCTTCACGACAGGTACCTGGCTGATGCCTCCTATAGCTAAAATGCAAGCATCCGGCGGATTGATGATCGCTGTAAATTCGTCTATACCAAACATACCAAGATTGGAGATGGTGAAAGTATTGCCCTCCCAATCGGCAGGCTGCAGTTTTTTATCTTTTGCTTTTTGTGCAAAATCTTTTACTTCGGCCGCTATCTGTGATAATGATTTAGTATCGGCAAAACGAACCACGGGCACTAATAATCCGTCTTCTACAGCTACGGCTACTCCTATATTTACATGGTGATTGGTTCTGATCTTATCACCCAACCAACTGCTGTTTACTGCAGGATGTTGTTTCAACGCAACAGCGCATGCTTTCAGCACCAGGTCATTGAAAGATATTTTTACTTTACTTACTTCATTCAGTTTGGCACGACTAGCTACGGCAGCATCCATATCAATAGCCATAGTAAGATAGAAATGCGGGGCGGTGAATTTACTTTCAGCCAAACGTTTGGCAATCACCTTCCGCATTTGCGATACAGGTACTTCATCAAAGCTAACCTGTCCCGCTGGTGCTGATGGAACAGCTGCTTTTGCGGGAGCCTGGGCGCCACCAGCAGGTTGAGCCGCCGCTTTATAATTATCAATATCTGATTTTACAATTCTGCCAGCATCGCCACTACCACTTACTTTGCTTATATCAATTCCTTTTTCTGCAGCTAATTTTTTTGCCAGCGGCGAGGCTTTTATCCTGCCGTTTTCAGTTGAGGAAGTTTCTGGTGGCTGGTTACTTGTTGCTTGTTGCTGGTTAGCGGCTTCTGGCTTGAGGTCAGCTTCTTGTGCCTTGTCACTTGTGCCTTGTACCTTTTCAGCTGCAACAATTGCATTTATATCTACTTTTCCTTCTTCACCAATAATGCAAAGCAGGTCATTCACCGCTATTTTCTCACCTTTTTTAGCTCCCTGGTATAAAAGTTTTCCGTTCTTATAACTTTCCAGTTCCATGGTAGCTTTATCGGTTTCAATCTCAGCCAGCACTTCGCCTTTTTTTACGGTATCACCTACATTTTTATTCCAACCGGCTATTACACCTTCGGTCATTGTATCGCTGAGACGAGGCATCAGCACCACTTCTTCCATTTTAGAAATATCAATAGAAGAAGTTTGAGGTTTGGCGTTTTCGGTTTGAGGTTCTGCCGCCTGTTGTTTTGGTGTTTCTTTTTTTTCTTCTTTCTTTTCAGGTTTTGCGGCAGGTGCAGCGCCACCGCTACTACCAGAAATCAGTCCAGAAATATCTTCACCTGCGGCGCCAATAATGGCAAGCAGATCATTCACCTGCAATTTGCTCCCTTTATCTCCACCTACGTGCAGTAAGGTCCCGTCTTTATAACTTTCCAATTCCATTGTAGCCTTGTCTGTTTCTACTTCAGCCAGCAAGTCACCTTTTTTTACGGTATCGCCCACTTTTTTGTGCCATGCAGCGATCACTCCTTCTGTCATTGTGTCGCTTAGGCGGGGCATCAATATCACTTCAGCCATTTAGCTTTAAATTTTCGCCGAAATTAAGGTAAAATGATGAATGAATAACGGATATCGCCCGTTTATCCCAACCATCAATTTGTTACAGTTTTACTGTGACCGTTGAAACATTTTCTGTTTATTTGTTCCAAACTGTATTTATGAGCGAAAGAGGTTTTTTATATCCGGCAAATCCTGTCGGTGTATCTCCTTCAATTACCCAACCATCCGCGGCGTTCAAAAAAGAAGTAAGTGGCGTAATGGGATCAATCGTCTTATTTTTTATTGTCTATCTGCTGCTGTTTCTGTTGTCAATAGCCCTTATCATTGGCTGTGTATATGCAGGGATCGCCATTATTACTCACCTTACAAGTTTTATAGGAATAGTTGCGGGGATTGGTCTGATAGGTTTGGGAATTATGGTTTTCATTTTCCTGGTCAAATTTCTGTTCGCTGTATCCCGGTTCGATCGCTCCAATAGTATTGAAATCACTGAAGCAGAACAGCCGGAACTATTTGGCTTTATCCGGCAGGTAACAAAGGATACGCATACCCCTTTTCCTAAAAAGATATACCTGTCGCCGGATGTAAATGCCTGCGTTTTTTATGATTCCAGTTTCTGGAGCATGTTTTTACCCATAAGAAAAAATTTACAGATCGGATTAGGATTGGTCAATTCTCTTAGCGTGAGTGAGTTTAAGGCTGTGATGGCCCACGAGTTTGGTCATTTTTCACAACGTAGTATGAAGCTGGGAAGTTTTGTGTACAATGTAAACAAGATCATTCACAACATGCTGTTTGAAAATACCAGTTACTCTAACGTGCTGGGTAGTTGGGCAAGCGTTAGTGATGTTTTTGCCTTCTTTGCAAATGTTACCGCCAGAATAGCACAAGGGATACAATGGGTATTAAGACAAATGTATGGAGTAATTAACACGAGTTATATGAGCTTGTCAAGAGAAATGGAATTTCATGCAGATGCAGTAGCAGCTAGTGTTAGCGGTAGTAAAAGTTTGATAACAGCCCTGCGGCGGATAGAACTGGCTGATGCAGGATATAATATTGCTTTGCAGAAATGCGATGACTTGTTCAAAGAAAAAATGATCAGCAATAATATTTATCAAAATCATAAAACAGTTTTAAAACACCTGGCTGATGAATACAATTTGACCGAAGAGCATGATCTTCCCGTTGTCACAACTGAGTTTATCAGCAGCAATAATACAAGCAGGGTAAATTTTAAAGATCAATGGGCCTCCCATCCCTCAACAGAGGACAGGGAAAAACATCTGTTGCAATTGTCTGTTGACGCAGAAATAGTGGCTGAACCAGCCTGGGCGTTGTTTAGAGATAAAGAGGGATTACAACGGCAACTGACCGAAAAAATATATGAAAATGCAAGGATTGATAAAAAAGATATTGTGGTAGTTGGTAATTCTGAATTTGAAGCGAAACTGCATGGTGATATAAAGCAATTCAGGCTGCCCGAAGAATATAAAGGATTCTATGATGGCAGATTAATTGAAGTACCTGCCATGGAGGACGAAAAAAATGTTTTGAGTGCGATAGCAGACATAACAACCTTTGAGGAGATTTTTTCCACAGAAAATTCAGCATTACAAAAAAAAATAAAATCGGCCACTGCTGACCTGGAAATGCTTAAAGCCATCGCGGAAAAAAACATCCAGGCAAAATCATTTGACTTTGATGGAAAAAAATACAAAAGCGATGAAGCATCTACCGTTGCTGAAATAATTGAAAAGGAATTGAAGCAACAGCAGGAAGAGCTAAAAACTATTGATAAAAAAGCCATTTCGTTTTTCATGAATAAGGCACAGGGAAAAGGGGCAAAGGAAGAACTGGAAGTAAAATACAAGGACTATTTTAATTTCCGGAGAAAAGCTGATACCTACCTGGCGCAGATGAATAAAATGCTTGAATCAATGGGGCCGGTATATGCAGGACAAACGATACCCATTGAACAGATCAATGGTATGATAACCACATTAAAGGAAACCCATGAACCGGAATGGAAAAAATCGCTGGGAGAATGGCTTTCATCAGGTGTTTATAATGATAACTCAAAAGAAAAGGAGAAAATTCAAAAGTTCATTGATAGTAACTATGTATATTTTAATGGCGCCGGCTTTTTTGAAACCGAGTTGGCGGAGTTGAATGAGTTATGTAATGCCAGCTGGAATGCGGTTAATACATGGCTATTTAACCGGTTTAAATCAATACTTGAAAAGCAATTATCATTGGTAGAAATAAAAGCTGTAGCCTGATGCTCATAAACTGAAATACACTATCCACGCAATAAACAACACCTGCAACGGAATCCGGAACCAAAGATAGTTTAACCCATTACTACGGGTATATGTTCCCTTTTGGTAATCAACTTTATTTATTACAGCATTAGTTTAATAATCGAGGTCAAGCTTTAAGCGATCCTTTAATTCTTTAACTAATGGATATTGCGCTGCAATTTTTAAAAATTGATCTTTGGAGGAAAGAGGAGCGTCTACTACAGGCCTTTCTTCAGGATTTTCATTGACCGTCACATTAAACTGTAAAAGACGGTTTTTTAATTCCTGTTGTAAAAAAGAAAATAGTTCGTTTCGTTCCGCTTCAATAAATTTTTGTTCAATATTATTAGAGGTTATAACCTCAAAAGAACTTTCATCATTTATCTGTAATCTCGCCAATTCAAAAGGTTGTGCAGCCGGATTTCTTGCAGCTTTCAGTTTTTGTATATATCCAGCCCAGGCTAATTGTAATGCTTCCATCTGCAGCGGCTGATTCGCCTGGTTGCTGGCTGCATTGCCATTTCCCTTGTATTGCTTA
>CAMLEX010000075.1 GCA_946479055.1 uncultured Bacteroidota bacterium
TATTGTTTTTTGGACAAATGGAATTCGACATTTTACGGTTGACATGCATTATCATGCTCATTTCAACTCTTCAAATCTGCCGGTAAGTTTGTTTTTCCGCACATTATCCCAATTAAAATAGCGGCCATTCATAGCTACATATACACCGTGGGCAAGAGTTTGTACGAAAGCCAGGGCACTTCCCAGATTAAACAATCCATCAGAACTACCAAACTTGATAGGGATCATAGCACCGGTCAATACAATTGTTTTATTGCTTATATTTTTTGCCAGCACTTTTGCTGTTTCAGCCATTGTATCTGTACCATGCGTAATAATGATCTTATCTTCAGTGCATTGATTGCATTGATATACGATCCATTCACGATCCTTGTCTGTCATTTCCAGGCTGTCTATCATCATTAAAGTGGTGATGACAACCGGCGCTTTATTGCGACCCAGTTCTAACAGATCGTGCATATGAGTTTCTTTAAAAAATAACTCACCATTCAATTCATTATATTCCTTATCAAAAGTACCTCCGGTAATAAAAATTCGGATAGCCATGCTATATATTTTGTGAATGAAATTAGGAAATCAAATGAGCATTATTTTTTATTTGATTTATACAACAACTTGCTAATGGAACAAAGGCTTTGAAATTAAGAACTTCCTGCAATCATAATTTCATTTACTTTGAGCGCAAATATAAAAAGTAAAGTATGGCTACAACAAAACTTACGATCAATAGTAATGGCTCAGTTAAAATAGAAGGGGATTTTGAAATAGTTGATAGAAACGGAGGTCAATATGAGCTGGCAGGACGGGACATCGTTTCTATTTGTCGCTGCGGCCTTTCTCAGAATAAACCCTTTTGTGATGGTTCCCACAAAGGACATTTTGAACATGATGCTATAGCTTTTGCCCTTCCTCCCAAAAAAACTGTGTAAATAATTACCACTGTCTCCCCATTTCGTGTAAGCTGACAGACATTGCAGAGCAAGGCTTTATGGGTCTCTACTTTTTGTTTTATTTATTTGTGCAGATTTTATCTACCCGGGGGTTAAGCATAACACCGTAAAACAACTAAGTGTTTAAACGATTCTAAGGGGAGTTTTAATAAGAAAATGAGTAAATGCATACTCATTTTTTTCTTTAGTATGGTCTTAATAAAAAAGGGCGAAATTTTTGCTCTTAATTATTAAATGATCAAAAGATGGGCATACCGGTTCAAACTGCAATGATCATCGATGATGATGATGACCTTGGCCAGTTATTAGGATCTATTCTTGAAACCAGGAAGATACATGTGTTAATAGTTAATACACTGGAGGAAGCAGAAGAATACCTGACATATCTGAAACCGACCGTCATTTTCCTGGACAATAATTTTCCCGGGGGGTTAGGGATTAATTTTATAAGGAGAATAAAATCCTTTGATGATGAAATAAGAATCATCATGATGACTGCTGACGCTTCCACTTGGATAAGAGAAAAGGCCATCGAAGAAGGGATTGATTATTTTTTAAGAAAACCTTTTAGTAAAAAAGCAATTGATCATGTATTAGACAAGCTAAAGTTTAGAAGAGTTGGCGTTTAAATACATGCAGAATGAGTATAGTTTTTTTCCCAGCGATTTTATGATTTTCCAGCAGCTCGCCAGTTCGCTGTAACGATACCTGCAAAGATCAATAGCATACTAATCATATGGACGTTTGTAAATTGTTCATTTAATATAAGCGTAGCTTCAATGCTGCTGAATACAAGTATAAGGTTTCCAAAGATAGCCGTCCGGCCAGATCCTAATTTACTGATAGCAATATTCCAGCATAAATAACAAACGACGGAAGCTCCCAAGCCCAGGTATAAAATTATCAGCAGCAGATTTATATCCCATTGAACCGGGGCAGTGTAAAAAATTTCCCATACATAGAAAGGAAATAAAAGTAAAGTGCCAAAACTGAAAGCGATAAATAAATAATTGATGGGTGATATGCCTGTTGGTTTTTTTCTGACAAGGGTATTATATACTGCAAAGAAAAAAGCAGCCAGTAATATCCAGCCATCACCAGCAGTAAACCGAAAGGATACAAGATTTTGCACGTGTCCCTTTGACAAAAGAAAAATTACACCGCTGATACAAAGTGCCAGGCCGGCCATTTTCAACCATCCAATTTTTTCCTTTAAAAAAATGCGGGCAAGAATAATAGCAATGATGGGTGAAGAAGTGGTGCCGATCAAAGCCAAGTTAATGGCGGTTGTATAATGTCCACCTATATATACAAACGTATTAAAAAGCGCTATGCCCGTTAATGAAACCCAAAACAAATAACGCCATGATTGTTTTACCACCGGCCACTCCGTTTTGAACGGTCGTATTGCAAATGGCATAATGAACAATGAGGCAACCAACCAACGATAGAAGGCCAGGCTTACCGGAGAGATCTGTTTAATCACCCCTCTTGCTACTATAAAGTTGCCGGACCAGATAATAACTGCCAGCAAAGCAAGGCCAATACCGGTGTATGTATTCCTTCGGGAAGATAATGCCATTATAAAAAATAATGGCGAAGATAGATTAGTCAAACACTTTCTCTACAATCTTATTGGTATGCTTATTTTTTAATATCAATTTCTTCGCTCCGTAATGGGTTATTTCTTCTTTTATTAAATAATGGTCTGCATCATATTCAACAAGATGGCTATACTTGCCTACACCTTCTTTTCCTCTCCAGATATCTAACTGTACCGGCTCCCATAATTTTGTTTTTGCAGATTTATATGCTGCATCCAAAACCGCATTCACGATATAGCCATCATAAAAAGTTTCTTTCGGGGCTTTGCCTTTTTCCAGCGCATTGAACATGTCGGTGAACATATGATTGTAACCTAGTTCATTCAACTCGTCTCCCACGGGAAACAACCAGCCGGAATTGCTTTCCGCTTTTTCTGCAACATAATCATCTCCTTTGCCGGTTGAAAACATTTCGAATCCTGTACGCAAAAAATTATTCATCCAGATAGTACCCTCTGTGCCCATTACTTCATCACGCAGATCCAAACCTCCCCTGAATGTCCAGCTTACTTCAAACTGCCCTATAGCCCCATTTTCATATTTTACCAGGGCAATAGCATGATCTTCTGCATCAATGGGTTTTACCTGCGTATCGGCCCAGCACATTACCTCAACCGGTTTAATATCTTTGCCTATAAAACTTCTTGTGATCTCTACACAATGACAACCGAGATCGATAATGCAACCTCCTCCCGCCTGCTCAATATCCCAAAACCAATCGCTATGAGGACCAGGATGCGTTTCTCTTGATTTCGCCCAAAGGACTCTGCCGATAGAACCACTCTTCACACTTTCAAAAGCTTTTAAAAATTTGGGAGTATAGACGAGATCTTCTAGATACCCATTAAATATACCTGCGTCTTCTACAGCGAGCAGCATTCGTTTTGCTTCTATAGCATTTCTGCCAAGCGGTTTGGTGGTGATCACGGCTTTTTTATGTTTGCAGCATAGCATTACCGCTGCTTCATGCAGGTTATTGGGAAGCGAGATACAAACAATATCCACATCCGGATGAACAATGGAGTCTTCCATTTCCGTTGTCCAGTGTTCACACTGATAATCAGTTGCAAATTTTTTTGCACTCTCTTCTTTTCGGGAGTAGATGCTTACAATTTTATCCTTACTTCTTTGCCCCAGTAATGACTCTGCATAAAACCTTCCTATAAATCCGGATCCGAGCATTGCAATACGTTGCATATAAAATGTTGTTGTTTGCGGTTATGGTTTAAGAGCTACTCACCTTTTTAAATGTAATAGCGGTGCAATTGCGAATAAAATGTACGAAAAACCGCTAATAATACCCGCTAATGCTAATACTTGTTTTGTGAGCAAAATTAATTTCCTTGTTTTCCTAGTGACCATTCCCTGTAAGTTACTAAATAGAAATATTTCTGATTTCAACTTATTGATATTCTATAAGGAGGGTCTGGTTGATACGATGGCATGCCAATTGCACTCCTTTACAAAACAAAATGTATGAAACCGGGCATGATAATCTTTTAACACGCAGGGGATGATCAGGCCAGGTTCCAACTGATAAAACCCAATAAAAACAAACTGATGAAATGAGCCATAAAAATTTTCGAGCAATTTATACCACTCGATGAAAATTTTTATAGTGAATTACATACCTTGTCCCGAAGCATTTCGGAATGGCAAAAAAAAATAAAAGTAACACATGAAAAAGAAAATAATTCAATATGCCGTTACCGGTGCCGTTACTGGCATGGTGATTTACCTGGTCAGAAAAAAAATTGCGGATGATAATAAAAGAAAAGTGGAAATGCAAAACGAAGAAGAATTTTCAAGGAAGCAAAGAAAAAGATTTTCAGAGTCGTATGGAGAGTATACTTTATAACGAAATGGTCCATTAATGGACTCTTGTTTCAAATTAAAATATGTCAATTATGTTATGGAGAGGAAGAAGAGGCAGTTCAAATGTTGATGACCGTCGCGGTATTTCCGGCGGTGGCATTGCTGCCGGCGGCGGTATAATAGGCGTCATTATTTATTTAGTCTATACTTTTTTAGGCGGCGGCGATTCTTCAACTATTCCACCTGTATTGCCCGGTAATACATCAACAGAAATGACTGCTGAAGAAAAAGCTGCTGATGATGAAAGAGCAGAATTTGTAAAGGTTGTGCTTGCAGATACCGAAGATGTATGGAATAAATTATTTGCAGAACAAGGGAAAGATTATCCTGATCCTACCCTTGTATTGTTCCGTGATGCGGTGCAGTCGGCCTGTGGAAATGCCAGTGCGGCAATGGGACCATTTTACTGCCCCACTGATCAGCAATTATATATTGATCTTTCTTTTTATGAAGACCTTCAGAAAAAATTAAATGCACCTGGTGATTTTGCGATGGCCTATGTTGTGGCGCATGAAGTGGGTCATCATATACAAAATCTCAACGGTACTGCCGATAAGGTAAGCCGGTTGCGGCAACAGGTAAGCGAAACCGAATACAATCGGTATTCAGTCAGACTTGAACTGCAGGCTGATTTTTTGGCTGGCATATGGGCACATTATGCGCAGCAAAAAAATATTCTCGAGAGTGGCGATATAGAAGAAGCTCTCAATGCAGCCAATGCGATTGGGGATGACAGGTTACAAAAAAGATCCCAGGGTTATGTAGTGCCCGATGCTTTTACTCACGGAACCTCTGAACAACGGATGTATTGGTTTAAAAAAGGTTATCAAACCGGAGACCTGGGCCAGGGCGATACATTTAATGCTCCTGATTTGTAAATGTTTAAACGAGCGAGCACCCCGCGTAACATAGAAAGTTGTAAATTGATATTTCAACTAATATTGTCTGTTATGCATATCTCCCGTAGAAAATTTATACAAAATAGCACCTTAACAATTGCAGGTGCGGCATTATTTTCCAATTCAGTTTTTGCAACCGGAAAAAACAAAACTATAACCGGCGTACAATTATACAGTGTTCGTGATGATATGAAAAAGGATCCATTGGGTACCTTACAGAAATTAGCGGAAATGGGCTATCGTCATGTAGAGCATGCCAATTATGTCGACAGAAAATTTTATGGTTATAGCGCCAAAGAATTCAAAAAGGTATTAACCGATCTGGGTTTGAATATGCCAAGTGGCCATACCGTTATGGGAAGCCGGCATTGGGATGAATCCAAAAAGGAATTTACCGATTTATGGAAATATACTATTGAAGACGCGGCAACAATGGGTCAGCAGTTTGTCATCAGCCCATCGCTGGAAGGAAGCTGGCGAAAAGATCAGGATATATTGAAACATTACATGGAAATTTTCAATAAATCCGGGGAGTTATGCAAAAAATCGGGGATGAAGTTTGGTTATCATAATCATGATTTTGAATTTAAAGAAAAATTCAACGATGTATCGGTATATGATGTTATTCTCCGGAATACTGATCCACAATTGGTGATGCAACAATTGGATATTGGCAATATGTATACTGGTGGCGCCAAAGCTCTTGATTTAATAAAGCAATATCCCGGTCGCTTTGAGTCGTTGCATGTAAAAGATGAAATTGCTGTTGCGGGCTCCGAACACGGATACGAAAGTGCAGTACTGGGTACTGGTGTGATTGATGTAAAAAAAGTACTGGAAGAAAGTATAAAAACAGGCGGAACAATTCATTTAATTATTGAACAGGAAAGCTACCAGGGTAAAACGCCCCTGGATAGCGTTAAAGAAGATCTGCAGATCATGAAAAAATGGGGTTATTAGTTTTTTGCTTTGAGCATGGAGAAAAAAGCCATCCACTTGGTTTTTAAAATGAAAATCTTTTAAGCCGAACCACCATTGTATTATGAACGTTATCAGAAGCATTCAAAACAGAATTTATGAAATAAGAGGGGAACGTGTTTTGCTTGACAGAGATTTAGCTGATCTGTACGAAGTACCCACCAAATCCCTCAACCTTGGCTGTCAAAAGGAATATAAAACGGTTTCCTAATGACTTCATGTTTCAGCTTGCCAAAGAGGAGTTTGAAAGTTTGAGGTTTCAATTTGAAACCTCAAATAATAATAATACAAACCCTCTAAGGTTGCAAATTGAAACCTTAAAGAAAGGGAGGGGACGACACAGTAAATACCTACCCTACGCGTTTACCGAACAAGGTATTGCTATGCTCAGTAGCGTTTTGAATTCGGATAAGGCCATCAGTATGAATATCGCTATCATGCGGGCATTTGTAGAAATAAGGCGGCTAACTCTGAATCAAACAGATATAAAAGAACAATTAAAATCGATTCAGCAGCGTATTGGTGAACACGATTCCCAGCTATCCGCCATTTACGATGCTATTGAGAACCTGTTGGATGATAAGGTAGCACAGAAAAAATGGGAAGAGAGAGACCGTATAGGGTTTAGAAAATAAACTGTGCGGGTCATCCTAATGACTTTCTGAAAGCCCGGCTGTGCGAAGGTGGTCCCGACATGCTGTCGGGGATCGGATGGGAGCCGGGGAGACAGGGAAAGAACAGGATTTAAAAAATAAAACCGAAGTAGTAAAACAACCCACCTGCTAAAAAGTATTTATTTTCAGGAATACTAAACCCCTCCAACCACTTTGAAATACCTGTTCAGCACACTACTATGTTTAGGAAGTTTTTTTATTTATGCCCAGAAAATAAACAACCAGTTTGAGCTGCATATCCATAAAACAACAGAACCTGTATTGATTGATGGTATCATGAATGATGCTGCATGGCAGGAGGCTGAAACCGCAGGCGATTTTTTTATGGTATTACCAATGGATACCAGCAAAGCCCGTGTCAATACGGAAGTTAAAATGACCTATGATAAAGAGAATCTTTATATCATTGCCGTATGCCATTTGCCGGTAAAAGGACCATATATGGTCGAGTCATTGCGCCGTGATTTTATTTTTGGGAAAAATGACAATTTTATTTTCTTCCTGGACCCTTTTAATGATCTGACCAATGGTTATACGTTTGGCGCTAATGCTGCAGGTGCACAATGGGATGGCACTTTGTATGAAGGAGGTAAAGCCGATCTCAACTGGGATAATAAATGGGTATCGGTTGTAAAAAACTACGAGGATAAATGGATATTTGAAGCAGCTATACCTTTTAAAACCATTCGTTATAAAAAAGGGGTTACACAATGGGGCGTCAATTTCAGCCGGCTGGATATTACAGCTGCGGAGAAATCATCATGGACTCCGATCCCCAGGCAATTTCCAACAGCATCTTTAGCTTATACAGGTCAATTGGTTTGGGATCAGCCTCTCCCCAATCCCGGTTTAAACTTATCGATCATTCCTTATGCATTGACAGGGATTTCAAAAGATTATTCCCTTGACACTAAAACCAGCTTTCGAAAAGAGCTAGGTGGTGATGCAAAGATTGCGTTGACTTCTTCTCTTAATCTGGACCTTACTGTCAATCCTGATTATTCGCAGGTAGAAGTAGATAAGCAGGTCACCAACCTCGATCGGTTTGAATTATTTTTCCCGGAAAGAAGACAATTCTTCCTGGAAAACAATGACCTGTTCGGCAATTTTGGCTTTACCAATATCCGTCCCTTTTTCTCCCGCCGGATAGGATTAGGCGTACCTATTAATTTTGGCGCCAGGCTTAGCGGAAATATTGATAAGAACTGGCGGATCGGCATCATGGATATGCAGACAAAAAAAATAAATGACAAAGGACTGCCTGCACAAAATTTTACTGTACTGGCTTTGCAACGAAAAGTATTTGCCAGATCCAATATACGGATGCTTTTTATCAATAAACTATCGCTCAACTATGAACCGGGAAAAGATAGCACGAAGCCGCAATATTCTTTGTATAACCGTAACATTGGCGCTGAATATAACCTGGCATCTTCCAATAACATATGGACAGGGAAAGTAATGTTGTTAAAATCCTTTACTCCCGGAAAAAACGATAACAGCTTTACCAATGCAGCTTACCTTCAATACGCAAGTCGCAAATGGATAATCGCATTCCAGCAGGAGTATGTAGGCAAGAATTATTCTGCTGAAGTGGGATATGTGCCGCGGAACAATTATGTAAAACTAAATCCCTATATCAATTACCTTTTTTTTCCAAAGAAAAAAGGTACAGTATTAAGTCATGGGCCACGGTATAATGGCACTTACTATTACAACAGTTCGTTTAAAAAAACTGATCACGAGAATCTCCTGTTATATATTTTTAATCTCCGCGACCAAAGCATTTTTGATGTATGGGTTGCTAACAGCTATACACAATTACTTCAACCTTTCGATCCAACCAACAGCAATAAAGATTCTTTAGCTGCCGGATCGCAACATAAATGGAAAGCATTTGGCGCAGAATTTTTTTCCAAACCCCAACGTTTATTCACCTACAATATCTCAACCCGTTTTGGTGGCTATTATGCCAATGGCAGCCGCTATAATATAACAGCAGATATAGGTTATCGCTTTCAACCCTATGCAGGTATTGCATTAAACACTGCTTACGATCATATAAATCTGCCACAGCCATGGAATAATATAAGGTTTCTGCTCATCGGTCCCCGCATTGATATTACGTTTACCAACAAAGTTTTTTTAACCACGTTTGCACAATACAATAGTCAGCAAAAAAATATTAATCTCAATACAAGATTTCAGTGGCGTTACCGTCCGGCATCCGATTTGTTCCTGGTATATACCGATAATTATTATTCTTCGCCATTATTTGTCCGCAACAGGGCCTTTGTTTTGAAAGCTACTTACTGGTGGAACAATTAAGTGGTGAGTTGTCAGTGGCGAGTAGTGAGATTTGAAAAAAATGTCTTCGGACTCTATACTCACTATTCGCCACTCACTTCTTTAATTTCGATATATTTGAGTTGCCATTGTTTTTTGAAATAATTAATTGCGGTTATGAGAAGATTATCTGCAATAATGTTTACGGATATGGTTGGCTATAGTGCCCTCACTCAAAAAAATGAGGCGCTTGCCCTCGATCTTCTCGAGGAGCATAGAAAAATTGTAAGACCTTTTTTTGAAAAACATGATGGAAGAGAAATAGAAACAGCCGGTGATTCCTTCTTTGTCGAATTTACAAGTGCTGTAGAAGCGACCAACTGCGCTATAGAAATTCAAACTGTTTTAAACGAACGGAATAAAACGGAGCCAGCAGAACGACGAATACTTTTGCGCATTGGCCTGCATATCGGCGATGTAGTATTCGTGGATCAGCAGGTGCATGGTGATGGTGTCAATATTGCTGCCCGGATGGAACCTTTGGCTCAGCCCGGAGGTATTTGTATCTCAGAAGATGTAGCCCGGCAGATCAGGAATAAAATCGATTTTCCCGTTATTAAACTAGGAGAAGAAAAGCTGAAAAATATTTCGATGCCTATGGACATTTATTGTATTGTACTTCCATGGCTTCATACGGATCAACGGATAAAAAGAACCTTTCCAATAAAAAAAATCATTCCTTATGCTTTTGGTTTATTAGCTGTATTAGTGATCGTTGCTGCCTTTTACTTTATTAAAAACTATAGCGGTAAAAATGTATCACATTCCAAACTAAGACTGGCTGTATTGCCATTGTCAAATATCAGCAATGATGCAAAGGATGAATATTTTGCAGATGGTATGACGGAAGAACTTATATCGAGCCTTTCAAAAATTGGCGGATTGAATGTGATTGCCAGAACTTCTATAATGAAGTATAAGGAAACTGATAAAGATATTTCCAAAATAGGAAAAGAGTTGATGGTGGGTAGCATACTGGAAGGCAGTGTGCGGAAATTTGAAAATAAAGCAAGAGTAACTGTACAGCTGATAGACGTTTCCACCCAGGAGCATCTCTGGTCCATGGATTATGACAGGGAATTGAAAGATATTTTTATGATTCAAAGTGAGATAGCTCAGAACGTAGCAGGTGAGTTAAAAGTGAGGCTTGTTTCTTCCGAGAAAGAACAATTGGAAAAAGGCATCACCGACAATATGCAGGCTTTCCAGGAATACCTGATAGGGAAACATTATTTAAATCAGCGAACATCCGAAAGCATACAGGCATCACTTCAGCATTTTGAAAAATCGATAAAACTGGATTCTGTATTTGCTTTACCCTATACCAGTCTTGCTTATGCTTATACACTTATTGGTGTGGCGGGTTATGGCAATATTCCCCGGGATATGGCTGAAACAAAAGCTAAAGAGGCAGTCATGAAAGCACTTGCTATAGATGAGACACTGGCAGAGGCTCATGCGGCATTGGGTTATATTAAATTCAGATTTGACTGGGACTGGAAGGGAGCAGAAAAAGAATTTAAACGAGCGATTGAACTCAAACCGGGCTATGCCACCGCCCATGAATGGTATGCTTTATTTCTTGCTATTCAGGTAAGATTAGACGAAGCGTTGCAGGAGATGCAAAAAGCATACGAACTCGACCCGCTTTCATCAAGTGTTAATACCGGTATAGCCCGGATCTATCATTTCAGAAATGAGCCGGATAAAGCATTGGCCCAAATAAAAAAAACATTGGAGCTCGATCCAAATTATGCGGAAGCACATTTTGCGGCCGGCATGACTTACTTCAAAATAAAAGATTATGAAAAAGCTGCCGTAGCGTTAGAAAAGGCTGTTCTACTTTCGGGTAGAAGGCCGGTGATGTTGGGCTTTTTAGGTAGTGTGTATGAAAAAATGGGGAAAACAGATGAAATGAAAAAATTACTAGCTGAATTAGAGACAACCCCTGTTACTAATGATAAATTGTTTGCCCTCAGTTATCTTAAAAGTAGTTTAGGCCAGTCCGATGAAGCATTGGATATTTTAGAAAAACTAGCTGCTGAAAGAAGTGGGATCATGATCTATTTGAAAGTAGAAAAATATTTTTTTGCCGATAGCAACACCCCCCGTTTCAAGCAGATATTAGAAAAAATGGGATTTGAGTAAAACAGGAAAGAGGTTGGTAGCAATTTATAAGTTCCAACAGCATGAAGTTATTCAACTATGACATTGAAATAATATCAGCTCCATCCATCTTAGGATTAAAACCCTCCGGTGTAGAATATCTCGGAAAAAGTTTATTTGATTCTGGTCTTGTTGAAAAGTTAAGATGTACACACCCTGTTATTCATGTCCCAACGCTTAATAATCTTTATAATGATATTAGAGTTCTTGGAAGAAGGTATAT
>CAMLEX010000076.1 GCA_946479055.1 uncultured Bacteroidota bacterium
GACAGCATCAAAAGACTAAGCCAGGTTTTTATAAATGCCCATCTCCAACCCGCGCAATTCAGCCAATCCCCGTAGACGGCCAATGGCACTATATCCCGGGTAACTTCTCTTTTTAAGATCATCCATAAAATACTGCACCTGCAAATGCTGACACCCGAGACTCAATACCGTAACGCCACCAACATTCGGATGATCGGCATAAGCAGCCAGCAATGCGCTTAGCGTAGCCGCATCCTGGCGGGTACCACCACATCCTCCCGTGTGATTCAGAAACTTAATACCATCCACATTTTTGAAAAATCTGTCCGTATCATTTGAATGAGCAGGGTTCAGGTTAATTGTATCAATGTCCTCCCCTTTTTTATACGCCTGGAACATTTGCCTGGTAAATTGTTTGTAGCGATCCGTAACAGCATAACCCAATTCGTTCCATAACGCTTCTTTGATTACGTCCAGGTTTCTGTTCTCACAAAAAACCATAGGAATGAACAACCAATAATTAGCAGTTCCTACTCTGCCATCACTTCTTTTATAACCGTTGAATGTTTTATGAACAAATTTTGAAACATCCGGAGGCTGCCAATTATATTGAACATTACGGTACCCATATTTTCCTGCTGCATGCCTGGTATTTTCAGTAGTCATAACCTGCCCTTGCAAAATATTGGATTGAACTTTACCAACCAGTACCCCATACATTATAACATCGTCTCCGGCACATACATTTTGTACAAAAAATTTATGTTTAGCTGCTACATTTTCCATCAATTTAAAATCATGACCTTTAAAAGAAACAGGAGTGCCGGAGTCAAGGTCTTTAAGTGCTACAAGTACGTTATCATCCGGATGAATCATTAAGAAAGGGGGATGCGCCAATTCTGTCGGGTTAGTATTTTTCATTTAAACAAATCTTAAAACGATTAATAAGTTTGAATCATCAGTTTTTTTACAAATTCACGGTGACTAACAAATAAAGAAATAATGATCACACACTGGTTTTAGAAAATTGCCTTATTATTCAACAATCTTAGCATTACAAGCTCAAAAAATATTGCAATAACGTTTAAGCCGGGAACGATTGCGTAATTTTTTTATAACAGTTCAACCGGATCAATTAATTTGGCATTATTAAACCTGTTTTTCTTTGCTTTCCAGGTTAAGATTTTTACTCCCGAAAGCATGTCCAAGAGGTCAAAAAACTACAGAAACTCCTTCTGACTTCTTTGTTTTAAATCATTGATTATATATAACTTAAAGAAGTTATCCAGTTACGAAAACGTTTGCGTAACATTATTTTAAAAGGTCAAACGGGATAAACTAATTTGGCATTCACAACCTGTTTCTACTTATTTCAAAGGTTAAGATTGCTCAATAACGAAAATGCTTGCATATGAGACCCCAATTATTAAAAGTCAGTAAAGAACCCCAGTACTCCTTCAGTGTTCGCCAGGATCTTGTTCCTTATGTCAACAACCGCTGGCACTATCACACTGAAGTTGAGTTAATCCATTTCAAAAAGGGTGAAGGCACCCAATTCATTGGTGATAGTATTAAACAATTTAAAGCTGGTGATGTAGTGCTGGTTGGGTCCAACCTGCCCCATTACTGGCGATTTGATGATTCTTATTTTGAAGAAAGCTGCACTGAAACAGCTGATGTAAGAGTGGCTCATTTCTGTGAAAATTTCTGGGGCTCGCAGTTTTTGCAATTACCCGAAAACTTTCATATCAGGGGTCTTCTTGATAAAGCTAAAAGAGGCTTACAAATAACGGGCAAGACACGTCAAAAAGTGGCTGAATTACTGGAGGCACTTTTACAAACAGATAATAATTCTCGTATCATTTTGTTAATGGAAGCGCTGAATCTTATAGCTGAATCCCAGCAATTGGAAACGCTATCTTCTATCGGTTTTAAATATGATCTGGCGGAAAATGAGAAGGATCGTATTAATGCCGTCTATGAGTATAGCATAAAAAATTTCAAACGAAATATTCAACTGGAAGAGATCGCCAGTGTCGCCAATATCAGCCCTAACTCCTTCTGCCGTTATTTCAAATCAAGAACAAGAAAGACCTACTCGCAGTTCCTGATTGAGATCAGGGTAGGACATGCCTGCAAATTGCTTATTGAAAATAACCTGAGCATTAAACAGCTTTGTTACGAAAGCGGCTTTAATAATTTCACCAGTTTTCATAAATATTTTAAACTCATCACCAGCAAAAGTCCGCTTACTTATCAAAAAGAATTTATGGGACAGTTGGCAAAAGCATAGGTTCCCGGATAATTTTCTCATGTTAAGATGATTGAATGAACAGGCAACCTTTGGGGTGCCTGTTTTATTAGAACCCTGTTTCTTTGCCGGGTTATCCCATTATCATAATTTTCTCTATCGTGAAAAAGTATATAACAGCTATTGCTCTATTGTTGCTTTCTTTGTCATTGATAGCACAATCTGTAAAACCCATTTTAATTGAAACAAAGAATTTCGCACTTGTATTAACGGTTGGCAACAACCAACGTGTAACGCAATCTCATTTTGGGGAAAAATTACCTGCAAAAGAATATGAACAACTGAAAGGCGGACGTGAAGCTTACCTGACCGCCGGTATGGAAAACCAACTGGAGCCTGCTATAAGAATGGTACACAATGACGGAAACCCTTCTCTTGAATTGTTATATGTATCACATACAACTGCAGACAGCACGAATATCAGCAAGATTGCTATCACACTAAAAGATCCTGTCTATCCCGTTGAAGTGATTCTCCACTATATATCTTATTACAATGAAGACGTGATAAAATGCTGGACGGAAATAAAGCATCATGAAAAAAAACCGATACTGGTTACGCAATACGCTTCATCCATGCTCCATTTTACTGCCAATGAATATTGGCTCACCCAATTTTATGGCGATTGGGCAAGAGAAGTAAACATGGTAGAAGAAAAATTGACCAATGGTATCAAGATCATTGAAAGCAAACTAGGATCCCGTACTAATTTTTACAATACACAAACTTTTTTTGTTTCACTGAATGATCCTTCAACTGAGACGGAAGGTGAATTGATTGCAGGTACGCTTGCATGGACAGGAAACTTCAAGTATACATTTGAAGTGGATCAGCGAAACGGTCTGCGAATCATTTCAGGCATCAATCCTTATGCATCCGAATATCATTTACAACCAGGTGAAACATTTACTACACCTGAATTTATTTTTACGTTTTCTGCAAATGGCAAGGGACAAGCCAGCCGCAATTTGCACAAATGGGCACGCAACTATGGCGTATTAAATGGCAATGGTGAAAGAATGACTTTATTGAACAACTGGGAAGCGACGCATACTGATTTTACTGAAACAAGATTGGTAGAATTGTTTGATGAAGCAAGAAAATTAGGAGTTGACCTGTTCCTGCTGGATGATGGCTGGTTTGGTAATAAATATCCACGCAATGATGATAAAAATGGATTAGGTGATTGGCAGGAAGATAAAAAGAAATTGCCCAGCGGCATTGGCTATTTGGTAAAAGAAGCAGAAAAGAAAGGAATCAAATTTGGGATCTGGCTGGAGCCGGAAATGGTGAATCCGAAAAGCGAATTGTATGAAAAACATCCTGATTGGATTTTGAAATTACCAAACAGGGCCGAAAATTATGGACGTAATCAATTAGTCCTTGACTTAACCAATCCAAAAGTGCAGGACTTTGTTTTCTCAATAGTAGATGATCTGATGACAAAAAACTCCGGTGTTGCTTTTATAAAATGGGATTGCAATCGCAGCATGACCAATGCTTATTCCCCTTACCTGAAAGAAAAACAATCGCATCTTTTTATTGAATATACCAGGAGCCTGTACAAAGTGTTGGAACGCATCAGGAAAAAATATCCTGCATTACCGATCATGCTATGCGCCGGTGGTGGCGGACGAACCGATTATGGCGCTCTGAAATATTTCACTGAATTCTGGCCAAGCGATAATACCGATGCTTTGGAAAGAATTTTTATCCAATGGGGTTATTCGTACTTTTTTCCTTCCAATACCATCACAGCACATGTCACCAGTATGGGCAAACAGTCGTTAAAATTCAGAACTGATGTAGCCATGATGGGAAAAATGGGTTACGATATCCGAACCAATAATTTTACACCGGAGGAGTTACAATTCAGTAATGAAGCCGTTAAAACATATAAACGTATAAGCCCGGTCATCTGGCGGGGCGATCAGTACCGGCTGGTATCTCCCTATGAAAATAACCGGGCAGTATTATTATATGTCAACGAAAATAAAACCAGCGCTATCCTGTTCAACTATCACCTGAACAGCCGGAGAAAAGATATTTTCGGTCCTGTGAAATTGCAGGGTATCGATGCAGATAAAAAATACCGTGTAAAAGAAATAAACCTGTTTCCCGGAACCAAACCGGCATTACCTGACAATGAAAGAGTTTTCTCCGGCAACTATTTAATGTCCGTTGGTTTGAATTTATCATCACGCCCAACTCCTTTGGTCAGTTCTATAGTCGAGCTTACGGAAGAATAAATAAAAAATTATGAAACAGGCTACTATGGAGCAGATTGCTTCGCCACACGAATTTATTGAAATTAAAATACCTACTGTGGGCTAATTAACATTTTGAGGGGCTGTATCAATTTACATGAAGTATGAAAGCCCAAAGGGCTTTAATATGAATAACCCCTGATGCAATCAGGGGATTGCAGGAAAATGGCATTGCATCAACCCCGAAGGGGTTGAATGTGATTCACCGAAAAATATTCATAACTTTTCAAAAAACAATTTTTATTACTTAGATAAAAAATATGGGCAACTACCGTCAAATCTTTTACCAGATTGTTTTCGGCACAAAGCATCGGCAACCAACAATTGATGAACCAATTTGCAGAGAGTTGTACCAATATATTTCGGGTGTGATAAAAAACAAAAAATGTAAGCTCTATCGCATCAATGGCATGGATGATCATATACACAGTTTCTCAGACCTCCATCCAACCGTTCCCTTGTCCGATTATATCAAGGATATAAAAGTTGCCAGCAGCGTTTGAATGAAGGCAAGTGGTAAGTTCCTAAAGTTTGAAGCATGGCAAGAGGGATACGGAGCATTTACTTATTCAATCAAAGAAAGGGACATGATTATTAATTATGTTAAAAATCAAAAAGAACATCACAAGACAGAAACATTCTATGATGAATTTAAACGATTGCTGAGTGAAAACGGAATTGAATTTGATGAGAAATATTTATTATAGGGTATTATCACACATTCAACCCCTTCGGGGTTGCTCCGCCTTTAGGCTTCATGTTTCCATGAGTTTCACTCAGGGTTATTAACATTCAAGTCCTTCGGACTTTTTAGCACCTCAAAATGTTAATTAACCCAACTGTGGCTCGCAAATACATATCGTAAGTGCGTACTCTGCCAATTGAATTTAGCTGAATGGTAACCTGCTTTATTAATAGTCCCATTCTTAAAATAACTTTATTATTGATAAAAATAATCTTTCAATCAGAACTCTTTAATTTCTAAACAACCATTTATTTTTTACAAATGCAAAACCTGAAAAATTTAGTTTTATTGGTTTTAATAACCATCGGCTCTGTTTCGGGTACTGTCCTGGCTCAAAAAAATAAAAGCTCATCATCCAATACGGAAATTATTGCTGGCAACTCTACCCATATTGGTAGAATAACAAAAGACAGTATTATCGTCATTAGCGGTAGTACCTATATGTACACTGTCGACACGCCCGAGGATAAGGGACTTGTTTCAATAAAGACAAGTGTGCCACAGCTTCTGTCACAGATCCGTTCCAAAAATGGCTCTATTCTTCAATACAGCATTAGTGATAAAAACGGCAATGCAAAAAAGGAAGGAGATATTGAAAGCGGAGATAAGCTTGTTGTAAAATCAGCAAATGGAAGGGCCAGTAAAACTTACAATTTAGGAATAATGCAAGGGGCTATCGGTGGTCAGCTTCGTTTAGAAAAAAAGGAACTGACAGTTAATACCAATTCCGACCTTGGTTTATACTTTACAGCTGGACAAAGAACGCCTGATGCCACCGTTAAAATTTATATCCCTGCCGGCATAGCAATAACAGAAGATAACACTACCGTGAATGTTATTGGCCGTGGCGATATTACATTAAAAGGGCTTGGCACACAATCTATCGGGCGGGTCGGAACCAATTATCCTTATCATAAAGTCGGGAATTTTGCTATCACAAAATCAACCGATGGGAGTTCCATCCTTCTATTCAGGCATCTTGATCTGAGGCCGGCTAATGGTGCGGACCTTAAAATAATTATCAGCAATGTTAACTTCAACAAAACAGGGAAGTATCTTTTCAAAGCTATTTATTCAACATCAAAACCTGAAATACTGACAAGTGCAGGCACAGGTTTTGAAACAGCTACCCTTACAGTTACACGAACGATTGCTGATCTTGAAAGAATCGTAGCTAAAGATCTTCAATATAAAGAATCATCCACTATTTATACAAAAGCCAGTTTCAGATGGAGTCCAACTAAAAACACTTCAGTTATTCAACTAATGCAGTCAACAGACAAAGGAAAAAGCTGGACCCGTTCATCCGCAGTTGTTGATCCCAAAAAAGGAATTGCAACAATTTCCGGATTAGCGGCCAATAAACTCTACGATTTTAAGCTGTCGGTTACCGGGGGGACTCATAATGGATTCTCCAACACTGTTCATTTTTACTCCGGTAAAATAGATATAAAGAATTTTGGTGTTACTGCTGATGGTGTAGCAGATAATACAGAAAAAATAAATGAGGCCATTGAATATCTTCATCAGACAGGCGGTGGTACCCTTCTTTTCAGCGAAGGTGTTTATAATGTCCGGACTGTTCATTTAAAAAGTAATGTTTACCTGTATGTAGATAAAGGAGCAACTATAAAAGCAATAAAAGGTGCGGATGCTCCCGAGACTACCTGGTTCAGCGATAAAAAATACCGTTCGGGGCTTTCACCAACTGATCCGGGACCTTATACTGATCCGGAGAACTATATGACCAAGCAGGATGTAGGTCATCACTATTTCAGAAATACAATGTTCTTTGGTGAGCGATTAGATAACGTTAAGATAATCGGCAACGGCCTTATTACGGGCGATGGAAATTTAGTAACAGGAGATAATGTGATGAAGAATACCCCCGACAACCGTGCCGATAAAATGTTTACACTCAAACTATGTACTAATCTTGAAATTGGTGGCATCTCCCGTGATGAAGATCTTTGGTACGACTCAACCAAAGATGAACCCTACTATATCGCTAAAGATGGGTCCAAAGATTTTGATACGGATAATATGCTGAAGATAGATCGCGGCGGACATTTTGTATTGCTGGCTACCGGCACCGATAATATCAATGTGCACAATACTTATTTTGCCAAATACAATACGTCCAATGCCCGCGACATTTATGATTTCATGGGTTGTAATAATATAACGGTTACCAATATCTATTCTAAAGTAAGTTCAGACGATATTGTAAAACCCGGGTCCGACTGTTCCCTGGGGTTTACCCGTCCTGCAAAAAATTATAAGGTTCGCAATATCATTGGTGATACCAATTGCAATCTCTTCCAGATAGGATCTGAGACGGCCGACGACATTATGGATATTCATGTAGACAATATCTATGTGCTGGGGGCCAACAAAGCCGGCTTTTCTATCTCCACCAACGATGGTGCACATATAAAAGACATACATCTCAACTGCGGACATACAGGCATTCTTCATTCCCGCTCTAAAATGTTGCGCAGCTTCACTCCTTTTTTTATATCAATATCAAATCGTGGTCGTATACTTGGTGCCAATGTTAGCCGATATAAATTTGATGAGAGCGGCGTAAAACATGATGAGCTTTTAGTTACCAACGTGAATATCGGCGTAGTGGAAAATATTATTCTCAACGGCATTGATATAAGCGAGGTATATGGTGGAAGTTCTTATGGTGCTAACAAACCGAGGTGGAAAGACTATGACGGTTCGCAACGAAGAGCCACTCCCATCATTGCAGGTTATAGTTTACCCGATACCAAATCAGTTGAAGGCGGTTTAAATTTTAAGCTTCCCAATGGTAAACATACCGGTTACATTAAAAATATTGTCTTCAATGATGTGCATGTCCTGGTGAAAGGAGGAAATCCTCTGTCTGATACGTCAGCCAGTCCGCCTGAATTGGGTGTGGGGCAATACAATGCCTCCAACCTGAAAGTTCAACCATCCTATGGCATTTGGACAAGACATGTAATGGGCCTCACTGTAAAGAACTGCAGTTTTAATTTTGAGAAACCCGACAATCGCTATGCCCTTTTTCTTGATGATGTGATAGGTGCAACAATCAGTGGTATAAAAATGGTAAAGTCAACGGAAATTAATAACGCGATAAAGCTAAAAAACTCATCTGATGTTTTGGTTGAGAATGCAGTTTATTACAGGGATGAGTGGGGCGAATCACCGACCATATTGGCGCAGAAATAATTTTTATTTTCTCATTTAATAATTCAACATCGCTTGTATCCATTCCTGGAAAACTAAATGAGCGTCCTTTTAAAAATTGCTGATACTTTTACATCAATCTTTTCTGATCCTGTCTCGTTCATCGGCAGGTCCGGAACTTCTTTGTATTTTAGCTTTTGCTTTATTATTGCCAAACGACCTGGAATAAGTAATTTTTATGGTGGGATATCTTCCGGATTCTGTGTAAAAAATGACATGGTTCTTTATAGAAAAAACTTCTTCAGTAAGCGTTCCATAACCACCTTTAAAACGCATAGTTCTTAAAAGATCAGATACAGATAGCTGAAAAGTGCCTCCATTGTTTTTCAGATCTTTTTTTATACCGGCATTTAGCATGCCCATTCCATCGAGTTTAACCGACCCATTATAAAATAAAGAACTGTACCATCCCGAAAGTTCAACAGAAAAACTTTTGGGAAGCTTAAATAGTTGACTGAAGTTTAGTGAATAGCTAAAATATGTTTTTTTAACCGGCTGAATTGTATGATCCAATTTAAATTGCCGAAGCCCTCCTACAAATCCATAGCTCATATTCCACCAGTTATTTACTTTCCAGGGTAAATTGGTTTGAAAGGTTAAATTATTCTGGTAAGCTGGGTTTTGAGGAGAAATATACAACAGGTTTCCTGTCGGTTTTTGGGTTAGCTGGTACCGGGCAATCGGATAATCATCCCTGCTGAATAGTAGAGAAAATGTGTAACCCTTGTAATTATAACCCAATTTTAAATTATTGGTAATGGTTGGTTTCAATAAAGGGTTTCCTGTATAAACAGCTGTGGGATCGCTATACGTTACAAAAGAGGCAAGATCATTATAAGAAGGTCTGCCGATTCTTTTAGTATAGGATAATTGGAGCTCAGCGTCATCATTCAGCTTCTTAGAAAAGAAAATACTGGGAAACAATACGCCAAGTTTCCGGTCAACAATATTTTCTTTGGTTTTTGTGTTATTCATGCGGGTATGAGCATACTCGTACCTGGCTCCTATAACAAGGGTTGCAGAAGGACTGATTTGTGTATTAACAGAAGCGTAAAGAGCGCCTATGTTTTCTTTCATAATAATGTCATTAGACGTTTCGCTCCTGCCTATCCACACATCATTTACCAGGCTTTCTATTCCAGCTAAACTTGAACTTTCTGTATAAGTGCCTTTAATACCAGTTTCCAATTTTATTTTTTTGCTTACTTGTTTTGTATAATCCATTTTGACCACGCCAACCTGTATAGTTGTATTCGCAAAACCTCTTTGACGGGGAGCAAACAGGCTATCATTATTTGTTCCTGCTGTATTTCCGTTTTTATCAAGAAAAGAGCTTTGCACTTCAGTAGGATTATTATTTTTATAATAGAGCCAATCCATATCAATGTTGATTTTTTCTCCTTCCCTGATCTCCTTTTCTATATAAACAGAAGAAACCAGGTTTTTCCAACGGTTAATTCCATTTCTCTCCCCATTAAACAATAACAACGAATCCGGTAAAACATTATACCCTGCATGAGTAAAAGTAGTAGACGATGCCTTACTGCTATTCCATGCAATGCCGCCTCCAACTGTAGTTTTAGGATTTAATTTGATATCAAGTCCAAATGTAGCATCGTGATTATCCCGTACGAGGTTTGTAGTATCCTGGTATAAAGCCTCTATTCTTCCCCCAAGCACAGGCATATTTTGAGCACTATTGACAAACAGGTCGCTATACATTCTATCATGTGAGAATGTATACGAACCATATATATTGATGTTCTTAATATTATTGGAAAGGTTGATGCTACCGGTTCCTTTTTCTCTCCACCCATAACCGCCCGTTACGGAAACAGAGCCGTTAGTTCCCTGTTTCTTATTTTTCTTTAATACAATATTGATCAGACCCGCACTTCCTTCTGCATCATACCTGGAAGGAGGAGTTGTCAGTAATTCTATTTTTTCAATATCATCGGCACTCATCCCATTTAATAAGCTAACCACCTGTTCTACTGACATGCGCATAAGCTTACCGTTCAGCATTATCATTACTCCAGTCTTCCCATTTAAAGCAATACTATTATTCCGGTGATCTATAACCACACCGGGGGATCTTTCTAAAACTTCCAACGCAGAACTTCCTTTTGTAAGTATACTTTTTTCTACATTTATTATGATGCCGCCTGGTTGCTGTTCATACAATGGTTTCTCAGATCGTATTACAACCTCTCCCAGTTGTTTTGTATCTTCTTTCATTACCTGGGTTCCCAAATTTTTACTTTGCTGTGAGTCTGTCAGCTCAAATACAGGAGAATCCCAGGTTTGATAACCAGCGCTGCTAAGCCGCAGGATATAAGTCCCTGGCCTGGTATCTTCAAATTGGTAAGTCCCCTTTTCATCCGTTAAACTGGCTTTTACAAAAGAGGTGTCGGTACCTTTCAAAAGAAGTACATTGGCAAATGGAACGGGTTGGCCGCCGGCAGTAGTAAGGTTCCCGGACACCTGGCCAAAAGTATTCTGCAAAACGCAAAATAATAATAAGTTTACAAGTAAGGTTTGCATATTATCATCCTGTTTTTAGAAATTAGTAGTTACCCGGGGCAGCGCTTTATTACAACCAATGATGCAGCAAAGAAAACAGGAAGAAGAATTCTTTAAAAGTTTATATGCTAAGCTGCCCGATAAAATTGATGAGCTACGTTGTATGCCTCAAAATGAAGTACGGAAAGAAAAAATTAACAATAAATACCTTTCATCAATGCAGGAAACCCTTTGATCAATATTTTAATACGGGTTATATTCTGATGAAGTCCGTCACAGGAATTTACCTAATTTTAAAAATAATGTAAAAATCTTTATTGCTGATTTCCGAACGTCCAGAAATTGTAATCATTTTGCCTATTAACAAATCAAAATACAACTGGTTTTATAAGTACAAGATTTATCACCTGCCTTTTTGGTTTGTTTATCATTACATGTTGTGGACATTGTACCTTGGCAGCGCCTGGGAAGTAGCTAATAACATTCTCTATACTCCCTATTCCATAAAATTTGGATTTTATGTCATCTTCCAGGCAATAGGAGTATACTTCAATCTCTATTTTCTCATTCCTAAATTTTTAGAAAAGGGTCGTTATGTGCTTTATGTGTGCCTGCTTATAGCAACCATCGTTTGCATCGCAGCA
>CAMLEX010000077.1 GCA_946479055.1 uncultured Bacteroidota bacterium
ATTAAATTTCTACCACAACAGAATCCTCGCCAACTCCCAGGCTGACCAAAATCTTTTGAACGGCATCCATCATAGGCGGTGGGCCACAGACATAAAATTTACTACCGGGAGCTCCAAGGTTTTTTTTCAAAAAATTTTCTGTAATAAATCCATGTTCATAACCCAAAATGGTTTCATCCGATAATATATTTATAAATGAATCTCCCAATAAACGTTTAAGTTCATCTTCGTGTATTATATCCGCTTTTGTTTTGTTAGCAAAAATCAGTTTGTTACCACTGATCTTATTTACAGAATTTAAATATCTGAAGATGGAAAGAAAAGGAGTGATACCGGCGCCCCCCGCAATAAATATTCCTTCCCCCCTATAGGAAATAGCACCCCATACATCATGTATGATCAATTCATCACCCGGTTTCAAATTCAATAGTTCATTAGTAACTCCTTTGCGGGAAGGATAAGTTTTTATAGTAAATTCCAGATAATTATCATCCGGTAAACAGGTAAATGTAAAAGGTCTCTTTTCTTCCTTCCAATTTTCTTTATTGATAGCGACTTCAGTAGCTTGTCCCGGAGTAAAGCTATAGTTTTCCGGTTTTTGCAATACAATCCTCAACACATCATGAGTCACTTTGCCAATTGATTTTATTTTTACCACATGCGACTCCATCTCTGCTGTTTAAGTTTCCTAAATTTATTCAATTATTTTTAACCAGCAGTTTTTACTTATGAAACAAATGGAAGACTCTGACAAATTCAATTTTGTAATGACGATGGATGAGTAAATTGTTTATGTATTGTTTCATCCCCCAGGAATTGTTGCTTTGAGATCATTTAGCGGAATGTATTGATACCGGGTTGTTTTCATGATTGTATCAAATTCGCCACCAAAGCTGTACACCCGTTTGATAGCCGGCCCCTAATCCTTTGCCGGTTTCGCCATGAAAATATTCATAAAACAAAATGTTATTATTCGCTGAAAGACCTGATTCTTTATTGGCACTAACCGTTGTAAAAAGAAAAAGCCCCCGCCATTCCGCCGGGGGCCATCATTAAACCTAACCTAATCATGAAAGATATTCTAAGAATTTTTCGGCAGATCAAATTTTTTAAAAATGGACTTTACATCATCCTTAACATCTCTGCTGGTAATATTACTGCTGATATCACCTTTTGACCAACCCTGCCAGATAAGTTTATTTTTTTTAGCATCGACCATATTTACCGTAAGTGTACCTTCTTTGAAGGGCACATTGTAAGTATGGTAGTTCATAAAAAATCGGGGGCTATAATAATATCCTCTCCTGTGTCTCCAGGGATTACGATAATAACCTGTATAAGCATAACCATACACCGGCTCTGTCTCTTTTTTTACACCTTTCTCCACTACCACATTATAATCGAGTAGCACATCCGGCTGTTGATCTGTTTCCTGCCAGCCTTTCTTTTCAAGCTCTGCACTGATAGAGTTTTTTATGTTATTGTCAACTATGTCATTGTCAGCACGACCTGCTTTTTTTACACCATTATCATTGGCCCATCCAAATGTTTTGTATTTGTTGAAATTAACGCCCTGCGCCACTTCAACATGACTAGTGGTATTGCAACTAGTGAAAACGAGCACAGATGCAATAGCCAGCATAGAAATTGATAAACTGTTTTTCATTTGCTTTAATTTTTATTAGAAGTAAAATTTTGTTTGTGATGTAAAATTAATCTGGCACAGAGCGGATGAAACACGCATATCGTTGAAATGGCAAAAACTATCGGCCGTTCAGGATCTTTTTCACAATTGATTTTTTACTGTTTGTTTATTGCGTATTAATTATCTAAAATATTCTTACTGTTCTAATACCAGTCTTCCGGAATAAAACTAATTGTTGATTTCATTTACAGGATTTAAATAAAGAGGCAGCTTAAACTTTATTTCGCATTTATCTTCCTGGTAGACGTATAAATAAAAGGTAACGTCCCAACCATGATAGCCTGATTTTTTTGGAGTGGTTAATTTATCCAGTATCACCATACCCGAACAGGAATTTATACTGCTGCCATCATTTATAAGCCCATCCGCAGTTAATACTATTCCGTTACTGAATGGATCTGAAAGATCAATAACAGATGAGTGGAAAAGAGACACATCTACAGTTACTCTTCCTTTGTGATAGGAAAACCATCCTGAACGGGCACGTATATTCGCAGATACCAGGAATTGCCAGTCCCCATCAAGTAATAACCTGCCTTTTGCGAAATCGATATTAACCCGCATAAGCGGCAGATGATCTGCAACAGGATAATTTTCGTTTTCATACAACGAAACCAATGAAGCTGCCGGCATAATCGCAAATTCAAAGCGTTGAAGAAGAGTAGTTGTTTTCATAACCATGATTTATTTTGAAGTAATCAGTTTGATGATGTAAACCTACGGCTGCAACCTGCTTCAATTAGTCTTCATTCGTTGAACGGGCAAAAACTATCGTCTATTCAGTCCAACCCAATATTTTGTAATACTTCAGTAATACAGCAGAGCCTTGATATTCGTGACAAATAGCAAAAAAGGATGCGCCTGATTCCTTGTGTAAAAATGAATTATTATTTCAAACAGACGGCCTGATAACATTACCCGTACGTTTCAATACTCCCCAGCCCTGGCTTTCGCCTTTAATGGCTTTTTTGATGGCACGAAATAATATTATGTACATCAATTGCCGGTAAACAAATCGCTGGGGAATAATCCAGATAAGTTTACCAGGTTTTTCTTTTTCAAATGAAATAGCAAGTAGTCCTACCAGCATATCTACCAGCAAAAAAATAATATAGAAGAGAGTGATCTTATGCAGGCTCCCGGGGTTGTGACGGTTCCAAACTAAACTAAACAAAAGCATAACATCCGCTAATGGTGCCAGTATGGGTAATAAAATCTGGAAGATGAGAATATTGGGCAGGGCTACTAACCCCAATGACTTATATTTTGGTCTGAAACAAGCATCCCTGTTTTTCCAGAAACTTTGCATGATTCCATAAGTCCAGCGGAAGCGCTGTTTCATGAATTGCTTTACTGTTTCCGGTGCTTCAGTAACAGCAATTGCTTTGCTGCAATTGCGAACAGTGTAACCAGCCCTTAATATCCTGATCGTAAGATCACAATCTTCTGCCAGCGTATCTGAAGTAAATCTGCCAGCTTTTACTATCGCTTCTTTTTTGAAGGCACCGATAGCACCGGGCACTACCGTAATGCCGTTGATCAAATCAAATGACCGACGATCAAAATTTTGTGCAGTGATGTACTCAATGCTTTGCCAGCGGGTCAATACATTTTTTACATTGCCCACTTTTACGTTACCGGCCACAGCACCTATTGACGGAGATAGTGAAAAATATTTCATCAATTGGCTAACTGCATTGTGATGCAGTTGCGTGTCTGCATCAATACATATAACATATTCATTACTGCTTTGTACCATAGCGAAGTTTAATGCTGATGCCTTTCCGCCGTTGGGTTTGGTCAATACTTTAACCTGCGATTGATCTGTAAATGCAGTTTTTACTTTATTATATGTACCATCTGCAGAGCCGTCATCCACAAAAATGATCTCCAACCCGGGGTAGTCCTGCTGCAAAAGATTACTGATGGTATTGACTGCATTTATTTCCTCGTTGTATGCCGGAACAATGATGCTCACAGGGGGAGTAAATTTCGTTTTGCTCAATATTAATTTTTCCTTTTTTGATTTTCTGAATTGAATGATCGCCATGACAGCCATCCAGCTTATTTTAAATAAACCCAGGATAATGGCCGCCCAAAAGGCGATTGTCAAAAAATGGCTTATCCAGAACCAGGTTGTCAGGGCTTCCCTATCTACATTTAAAAGTTCCCCTTTTACCGGGGGCATTATTTCATCTGTCGTTTTGTTCAATAGTTTTGTTATAGAAGTAAATTCAACTCCTCTTTCTTTGAAATACCGGATGATCTTTGGCAGCGCTGCTACTGTGGCAGAACGGTTACCACCTGCATCATGTAATAAAATGATCCCTTTTGATGGATTGGATTCATATTGCCTGATTGTCCGGCTGTAAATACTATCAGCAGTTACGCCCTTATCCCAATCGTTAGGATCAATACTTTCGCCAACCGTATAATAATTGTTATCACGGCTCAGGGCCACAGGTTTTAATTCAACTTCCTTTGTAGGTTCTGCATCGGCATTGTAAGGCGCCCTGAATAAAATAGTACTTCGTCCAATCACTGCTTCAATAAGCAACCGGGTACTTTCCATTTCCGCCAATGCTCTCTGCCGGCTTACCTCAGCAATATTTGGATGGGTGAATGTATGATTTCCAATTTCGTGACCTTCTTTATAAATACGCTTCAGCAAAGGCAAATTTTCTTCCCCGTTCATACCCACTACAAAGAAGCAGGCATGCACTTTCTCCTTTTTTAAAATATCAAGTATAGCAGGTGTATATTCAGGATCGGGGCCATCATCGAATGTAAGGACCACCTGTTTATTAACGTTACCATATTTTTTTATTACATGGCGGGTCGGCAATTGCAAATAGTGTTGCTCAGCAATGATATTTTCAATACTGTCTGTTTCGAGCTGAATTTTTCCAGGCTGTGGTGTACTCATCACGTTTAAAATCTCTCCATCGCCTATATAGTCTGGTTTTTCAGCGGGTGTATGAATGAGTTGCAACGCAGAAAAATCAAATGGTTTTTTAGCCAGGCTCTCATTGGACAGATCCCGATTATAAAATATCCAAAGCCGTTCGTCTTCACTACCTAATCTCCAAACAACGGTGCCCGCTGTTCCATATTCATCAGCAAAGCGAATGCTGTTAAAGTTAGTAGCCGCATCAGTAAAAAAAACATCATGTATTGTTGAATCTGCATCGATATAAGTAAAATGATTATTATAGGTGTCGTTGTTAAAATCAATAGCGGCATTGTTTTCTCTGGCGGTAGCCATTGCCTGCTGGTAAGTAAGCGTTGTCGCTTCATCCCCTGCGGGCCAGTCATATCCATAAGCTGCAAGGCAGAGAATAATTTTCTCTGCTGGAACTGTAACACAAGTTTCATCCAATGTTTTTTCAATCCATTTTTGCGCACTGACAGGCCCGGGAACACTGTTACTATAATATTGATCGTAGGCCATCAGAAAAATGTAATCATTATATTTTGCCAGTTCCTTTACATTGAAATCTTCATTTTCGGGCATGATATCCTGTGTGACCAACAAACCTTTTGCATGTAATTTTTCGTACAATTCCTTTTGAAAAGCTATAATTAGTTCATCACTTTTTTCGCGGTATTCCTCAAAGTCAATATTGATTCCCTGCAACTGGTATTGCTGCAGGTATTTAATTATATCATTAATTAATTTTTCTTTCTTTCTTTTGTTGTGAAGTACCCGGTGAATAAGCTTGCCATCAAACTGTCCCTCGCCTAAATCTTCATTGATATTATTGATTATAGGAACAATCTTTACCTGCTGTCTTTTCATCAGTGCCAGCGCATCCGCATCTACAGAAGGTTTCAGGGTATCTGAAGCAGGATCAATAAAAAACCATTCAGGCAACACCATGTTCAGCTTCCCAATATTCTTTTGCAGCGAATAGAAACTCTGCGGATCCCAATCCACATAGAAGGCAGCCCTTACACGGTTGGGCGCAATCGGTTCTCTATGATGCATCAGTTGCTCATTCTTTTTTTTGGCTGCTAAAAAATCGGCATAACCCTTGTATTTTTTTATTTCATTTTTTGTTAACCCTTTTGGCGTAACAGGATTATTAATCTTTATAACTTTTTCTTCATTGGTCAAACCAGGCAACTGTGGCTTAGTATTCCAGACCAGCGTGACCACCACTAAAGGAAGTACCGCCAGTACTATTGATACCAGCAGCATTCCCGTCCATTTAAAAGCTTTCCAACGAAGCGGAGAACTAGTCGTAAATATTTGTTTTGTTCCACTCATATCGATATTCCTGTTTTAAAAAACTAATTAGTCGCAATGGTTTTAGAGATATTAATTTTCTCTATCATTTCCCGTATCATGCCGGCCTGGATCTGTTGTATTTCCAATAAGTTTTCCTGTTGGGTAATGATAAGATGATCCATTTTTTCATGCAGCATCCTTATCTCCAGTTCACTTTTCAAATTCACCATGTAATCATTCTTTGCCCTTTCCCTGTCTTTTTCCTCCTGCCGGTTCTGGCTCATCATTATGACAGGGGCCTGTAATGCTGCAATACAGGAAAGGATCAGGTTGAGAAGAATAAATGGATAGGGATCAAATCCTTTTTCCTGCAATGAATAAATATTTATGATTATCCAGATAAGTATAAAAACGCCGAATGAAATAATGAATTTCCAGCTTCCCCCGAATGAAGCGATCTTGTCTGCCCATCGCTTGGCTGTACTTAACCTTTCCTGTTTTACTTCAGATGCTTCATCGGCCAGGATATGATTATGCTGAATATTATCCAGCACGGTTTGTTCCAGCTCTGTGATCGTACCTACTTCTTTGGACAGTAGATTCTGAATATATAGTTGCCGGTATTGATTAAGCTCACTGACCGATAAAAAACAGTCTCCATTAAAAGTAGGGTTTACTTTTACTATTTCTTTCAGAATGCCATTGCGCACCAGTTTCCCACTGATTTTTTCGCTGGCCGGATATGATTCTCCAGATATATCGCTGATAAATGTTTGCATGCCGTTCTGATTATAAGTACGGACCAAAAATAAACTGGCGTTGAACCTGTATTAATGCGCAGTCGTTGAGCAGGCAAAAACTATCGCTGGTCTATCTTCTTTACCTCATTAAAAAAGGCCGGGAATACCCGGCCTGGTTCATAGGTAACCAACAAGTGGAAATTTATTTCATATCTGTGAAGAAAGAAACATACCCTGCCAAATCTACTTTCACAACAACTGCCTTGTTATCCTTTTTCAATTCAACAAAATAATTATCCGCATCGTCAAAAGTGTTACCATACAAAATCATATCCATGTCATTGTTCTCATTATCATCAAACTTGATCACACGGTCAATGGTATACCCTGCATACTTTTCAAGAATTTTTTTTCGTGCATTCTCTGGTAAATCAGCAAAACTTTTATTCTGTGTAGTACCTACCAGCTTGCTGTCGATGTCATAAAAAGCTCTCAATCTTTTCTTGCCCGTTATAAAAGACACTTCATCGAAATTTTTTGTCTTTATAAAATAAACGCCTTTAGCATCTGAAAAATCCTGCCAAAACTGTCTTTTGGTAAGGTCACTAACTTCAGTACGATCTTCCACCCGGCGTACCGTGCGATACTCTTTTCTTACTTCCCTTCTTTCCATTCTTAATTCTTTGCGTTCTTTACGATCAATGTTGCCATTCGCAAATGTCACTGTTGCAGCCATCATCAGAAAACCCGCTGCTAAAAAAATCTTTTTCATAATTATTATTTTTATTGTTTAAAAATTTGAGATCCAAAACTATTCTACGTTTATCGCTTCATTATTTACCAATCGTTCAGCAGGCATTTTATATCGCTAAAAAGGGGTATTTAATGAAACGATGCGCGGAGAAAAAAGCAAGTAAAGTTGGTAACCAACTATTAATTGATTCGGCCTAAGAAGATATCAAGTGGGATTTTACTATTGTGTAACGCCTGCAATTTGTACAATACTTTACTTTAATTATTCCTCCTCCAGGTATTGAACACACAGATCAACATAATCATTCATTTCTTTTAATTCGCTAATAATAAGCTGTGCATCGCCTCCAGCCAGCCTTTCAATCTTTTTTACTTTTCCTTGTATATGCACTAGTGCTTTTACCGCCCTTAATGTTTTACGCTGCAATTTTCGTTCTTCCTGTTGTTCTGTTTCAATAGCGGTGAAATTATTAACACCTATACCTATAAAAATGGAGGCGATACCTGATATCGCTAATTCCGTTGCGTTCTCATGTGTAAAAAAAGTAAGAAACATAAACCCTACCCCTGTAAGAATAAAAACAAAGACCCTGGGCAGGAAGAACACTTTTCTGAAATGCCTGAATCCTTTTAAATAATTCATTGACAATTTATTTTTTGTTTGAATTCAATTTCATTGAGTCTCATAAACCTTTACAATTCCAATAGATGATAATTTCTATGGGGAATGAAAACAGCTTTGCTATTTCATTCGCAAAATTATTTTTCGTCAATCGTATTGCCCCTTATACATCGGCTAAGGAGCAAAAACTATCGCCGGAAAAAATTAAATAGAGAAAATAAATAATAATGTATCAGGATATATGCTTAAGGTATTGTTCAGCAGCCCTGAAAGCTTTTTCGCAAGTATCTTTTATCGCTGTAATATTTTCTTTAAGATATCCATTATCTTTTTGTGCACTGGCATTGATTTCAACATAATCCAGTTTGTCACCCAGTATTTCCAGCAGCCCCATAAATGATACAGATGTCTTCATATTATGCGCTATCTGCGCAACAGCTATATAATTTTTTTGGTTGAATTCTTTTATCATTAATTCCAGTTCACCCGGGGTCTGTGTAAGGAACTGTTCTATCATACTTACTTCGAATGTTTTATTACCACCCGACAATTCTTTTAAATATTCGAGGTTGAGTGTTTCTTCCTTGCTATTCGCATCATCCCCCCCTTGCTTATCGTTTCGTATAAGTCCACCATTACTGCTTAACAACTGATTGATCATTTTGAACAGTTCATTTTCCCGGATAGGTTTTGAAATATATTCATTCATGCCATAACTCAAACATTTCTCTCTCTCACCAGCCATGGCATGTGCCGTCATAGCAATGATGGGAATATGGTTTTTCAATTCATTCCTGATTTTTCCGGCAGCAGTATATCCATCCATTAGTGGCATCTGGATATCCATCAGCAGAAGGTTATAGTTTTTTTGTTGAAGGGCTTCAATCGCTTCCTGCCCATTATTTACGATATCAAAATCAAGATTCCAATCAGCAAGCAAGTGTTTCATCAGGCTTTGATTCATCAGATTATCCTCTGCCACCAGGATTATTACATCAGCTTTATTCAACAGCATCTTATCGTCAGAAATATATTCCAGCTTTTCTTTTTTGGTAATATCTTTTGCAATTACATAAGGAATGGTGAATACAAATTCAGTTCCTGTTTGCGTACTGTTTACCCTGATGTCTCCATGTTGGAGGTCAACAAGTTCTTTTACGATGGACAACCCTAGACCAGTTCCGCCATACTTGCGGGTGGTATCTTCATCAGCCTGCTGAAAACGCTCAAATATTGTTTCCATTTTATCAGGCGAAATGCCGATGCCCGTATCCTTTATAGCAAATGAGACGCAGACTGTTTCAGCTGTTTGTTGATTAGCGGTTACTGTTATATTAATGCCACCACTATTGGTAAATTTCAAAGCGTTATTAACCAGGTTGACCATTATCTGGGTCAGGCGTACGGCATCTCCTTTTAATGCATCTGGAATTGATTCCTCTACATTTAATGTTAGCCATAGGCTTTTTGTTTGCGCCTTTGATTTGAACATGGTTTCCACGGAATGGAGCAATCCCCGTAAGCTAAAAGGATTCGTTTCAATCCGCATCATACCGGCTTCTATCTTTGAAAAATCAAGTACATCATTAATAATTGTGAGCAGGTTTTCCCCGGAATTTTGAATAGAGTTCAGGAACTCCTTTGATTTTTCACTTAAGGGTTCCTTTTGCATCAAATGAGTAAATCCCAGGATAGCATTCATGGGAGTGCGGATTTCATGGCTCATATTAGCCATGAAGTTTTCTTTTATGGAGGCTGCTTCCCTTACTTTTCTTTCCGATTCGTTCAGACGGCTGATAAGGATCAACTGTTTCTTGATTTTTCTAAAGATGTAACCAAATGTGTATATGCTGGCAACAATCGCTATAATGGCCAGTATTAATCCTAAGTTTTTTGCCTGCCTGGCATTTTTGTCGGCATTTTCTATCAGGCTGATCAGGTATTTATCTTTCGAAATGGTAAGATAATCAGAGATGGCCAAAATTTGATTAGCCAGCGTATCTGCGTTACTGTAGGCAAGCAAATCCTCTCTCCTTGCATTTGGATTTTTATAAAAAGAGTTAAGCGCATTATCATAATGACCAAGCATGCCGCTTGCAACATTCTCCAGTTCATTAAGTTTTTGCCTGGTGTCCTGGCTAACCGGAATAGTTTTCAGATAAGCGAGTTTATCAAATACTTTTTTTATCCGCTCATCAATAACTTCACGGCCCTGCCGGATATTCTGGCCAATCATCTTCCTTTCTTCCGTAGAAATAAAATTGAGATCAACTATTAACCCTTGTATTTCGCTCTTGATTTTAAATTCAGTTAATAATTCCTGGTTGCCTTTTATCAGGCTGTTGATATTGCTGTTGGCTGTATACTGCAAGGAAACGACAAGTATAATAGTAGCGAGAAAGATGCTTAATAAAAACAGTATGAATTTCTTATTGATCATTTTGTTTTTTTAAACTTCTCTTCATATTATTCGCCCTTGTTTGTCATTAAAAATACTTTAAGTAAGATTTTAAAAAAAGAAAGATATAGATAATAATACCTGTTAATAAAATCAATAAAATCATTTTGTTTGCATGATGCTCCGCTTTGTATAAAAAGGCATATACCAGCGTTATAAGCAAGAAGCTATTTAAAAATAATATTATGGTAAATTTTGTTTTCATAATTTGAAATAGGGGCCGCATAGACATGCAGCCCGTTAAACCAAAACTAACTGCTTATGAGAAAAAACTGACTTTATATATTTGCTTCTGCTTTTTTTATTACAGGATAAAGTTACAACACGGTTTCCCGTATTCCTTTCACATAAGGCCAAATGGCAAAAACTGTCGGCGAAACTGGCATAGCAGGCGGTGCAGAAACTACCCTATCAAAAAGATTGTTAAACGAAATGCATAGTAAACAGGCAAATCCAGGCTTACATTAAAGTATATTGAGCCGCTTGTTCAGCGAACTGCGATAAGCGTCGGCAACAGGAACGGTTTTGCTATTGATGACGATAACACCTTCCTCAATTTTCTCTATTTTATTCAATGCAACAATATAAGAACGGTGCACCCTTAGAAATTTATTAGCGGGTAGTTTATCCTCTACATTTTTGAGCGTAGTATGTATGGCGTGAAATTTCTGTTGTGTAAAGACTTTTACATAATCCCCCATCGCTTCCAGGAAATGGATATCTTCAATCAGCAGGCGTTTTAATATTCCATTATCCCTGATGAAAACAAATTCTTTTTCTTCCACTGATACGTCAACTTTATTACTGCTGTAAATCTCACGGGCCTTTTCCACTGCCTGCAAAAAACGGGAAGCAGTGACTGGTTTCACGATATAATCCGCCACATTCAATTCAAAGGCATCCACCGCATATTCTTTTTTGGACGTGGTAAAAATGATGATTGGCTTTTTTTCTCCCAGGTGACGGGTAAGTTCGAGTCCGGTCATTTCAGGCATTTCAATATCCAGAAATAATATGTCTACAGGTTTTTTCTGCATCTGGTTGTAAGCTTCCATTGCATTGGAACATTCTGCCACTATTATCAAATCTTCTACTTGTAAAGCCAGTTGTTTCATGGCGGCCCGGGCCATCGCATTATCGTCAATGATTAAGCAATTCATCCGGCAAATTTATA
>CAMLEX010000078.1 GCA_946479055.1 uncultured Bacteroidota bacterium
CCTGGTATAATCCATTCAATATCCCCAAAGCCAAATTCTTCTTCAATAGCATGCTGAACCACCAACTCACCTCCCGGGGATACAGATTTTACAATACCTTCAAAAATGCGGCTTCCTTTTTTCAATTTAACGGGCTCATTTATTTTGTAAAGATAAGAAAGGTAGGATGCATAAATATTTTCAAAACCATTGGTAATGAGATTTTTAAAGTTTTTATCCACTACTCCGCAGAGCTCTTTCGCCAATTCTACAGGATCAAAACATTTTCCTGTTATCTGTCTTAGTGAAATTGCATTTTTTAAGTCTTCCGGGAAAATGGTTTGATTAATATTGATCCCGATACCTGCAACTGCCCACAACCATTTGGTAGACAAGTGAGACGATTTATCATCATACTGTATGCTTCCATTGCTGCCTATTATATTTTCTATTAAAATTCCTCCTGCCTTTCTGTCGTGCCAATAAAGGTCATTGGGCCATTTTATTCGGGTAGCATCGCCGGCGTATTTCCTAAAAAACTCATAAACTGATACTGCCACACAAGCACTGAGTTGAAACTGTTGCCTCAATTTTAAGGGGTGTGGGTTGATAACTATGCTTAGAATAAGGGCTGTATCTTTTTCGGTTGTCCATGACTTTCCTCTCTGGCCTTTACCGGTTACCTGTTCATGAGCAAAAAAAGTACTTCCATGTTGTGCCAAACCTGCGTGTAACTGGCTCAGGGCATAATTGTTGGTACTATCAATGGTTGATAACTCAATAAATGGCATACCCAAAGAATCGTATAGAAAAGGTTCTGGCAATTAATTGCTATTTTTGAGCAAAGTAAATATGTTTCGGATTAAGGTTGAATAGTTTAGAAAATCTTTTCATACTAAACCTTCCTTCTCCCAAGACATTAATGATAAACTAAAAATAATTTCATTATTGGAACAACTTGCAGTACTTTCTACCCGTAAAATAAATAGTGCAAACCGGTTAACACAGCGTTCAAAGATCATCAAAACCATCGTTGCAGCAATACAGGAAAAAAAGGGAGAGAATATAGTTTCCCTTGATCTTCGCAAGATTAATGAAGCTGTTGCTGATTTTTTTATCATTTGCGAAGCCGGTAATCAACCACAAATCAAAGCTATTGCTGAAAACATTGAGGAACAGGTACGGGTTCATTGTGACGAAGATCCCTATCATCACGAAGGGTACCAGTCTCTTCAATGGGTATTGGTAGATTATGTAAATGTGGTGGTGCATGTAATGCTTACGGAAAACAGGAAGTTTTATAAGCTTGAGGAAATGTGGAGCGATGCAGCCGCTCAAAAGCACAATGATTAGTTTTAATGTTGTGTAAATCGAACTTTTTCTTACAAAAATTATTAAATAGAAAGGAATACAAATAATAATATGTCGCAGGAACCATCCTATAATAAAAAAGAAAAAAACAGTAGTCCCCGTTTCGGCAATCGCCCACCTGGCGAAGATCCCAATCAAGCGCCAAAAAAAGGGCCTAAATTCAGTATCTATTGGATATATGCAATCATCTTTGCTGTGCTTATCGGGTTTCAGTTATTCGGACCATTTTCTCCCAATACAGCGCCGATTGACCAGGATTATTTTCAACAGGTATTAAAATCTGGCGATGTTGAGAAATACGTGGTCATATCTAATCGCAATCTTGTCAAAATTTATTTGAAAAAAAGTGCATTACCCAAGTATAGCGATAAGCTGGAAAAAGGGGTGGGTAAAACAAGTGCTGATGGCCCGCATATGAGTTTTAAGATCGTATCAGGCGATTCTTTTAAAGATGACATGCGGGAATTTTATACTGCTAATCCTGAGATAAAAGATGTGGGAACTGTTGATACGGAAAGCGACTGGTTTAGTAAATCTTTATCCTTTTTATTACCTATTCTGCTTTTTGTCGGGCTTTGGATATTGCTGATGCGCAAGATGGGTGGTGGCGCAGGTGGTGGAGCAGGCCCCGGCGGTATTTTCAATATTGGTAAATCAAAGGCAACCCTGTTTGATAAGGGAACCAAGGTGAATATCACTTTTGCTGATGTAGCCGGATTGGATGAGGCAAAAGTGGAAGTGATGGAAATAGTTGACTTTCTAAAGAGTCCCAAAAAATATACAGCACTCGGTGGTAAGATTCCTAAAGGCGCATTGTTGGTAGGTCCTCCGGGTACTGGTAAAACGTTGCTTGCAAAAGCAATGGCGGGTGAAGCACAGGTTCCATTTTTTAGTTTAAGCGGTTCTGACTTCGTAGAAATGTTTGTAGGTGTTGGAGCTAGTCGTGTAAGAGATTTGTTCAAACAGGCAAGAGAAAAAGCCCCCTGTATTATTTTCATTGATGAAATAGATGCCATTGGCCGTGCAAGAGGAAAGAATGTAATGATGAGTAATGATGAAAGGGAGAGCACCCTGAATCAATTGCTTGTTGAAATGGATGGTTTCGGAACAGATGCGGGAATTATTGTTCTGGCAGCCACAAACCGACCAGATGTATTGGATACAGCCTTGCTTCGTCCGGGTCGTTTCGACAGGCAGATTTCTATTGACAAGCCGGATGTGAAGGGTCGTGAAGCTATTTTTAAAGTACACCTGAAACCGATCAAAATATCTGAAAAATTAGATGTACATAAATTGGCTGAGCAAACGCCTGGTTTTGCCGGCGCTGATATTGCCAATGTATGTAATGAAGCAGCATTGATAGCAGCAAGAAAAGGAAAGGAAGCGGTGGATATGCAGGATTTCCAGGATGCAGTGGACAGGGTGATAGGTGGATTGGAAAAGAAGAATAAGATCATATCTCCGGATGAGAAAAGGATTATTGCCTACCATGAAGCTGGTCATGCTATTTGTGGCTGGTATCTTGAACATGCTTATCCTTTATTAAAAGTGACCATTGTACCCAGAGGTACAGCAGCATTGGGATATGCGCAGTATACACCTAAAGAACAATATCTCTACAACACTGACCAGTTGAATGATCAGATATGTATGACATTGGGCGGAAGAGCCAGTGAAGATATTTTCTTTGGTAAAATTTCTACCGGAGCTCAAAATGATCTGCAACAGATAACAAGGATTGGTTATGCTATGGTTACTGTATATGGAATGAATGAAAAGGTGGGGAATGTAAGTTTCTATGATCCTCAGCAGGAAACTTCTTTTACTAAACCATATTCTGAAGAAACATCGAAGTTGATTGATGAAGAAGTGAGAAAGCTGATTGATATATCCTACTTAAGAACAAAGAAATTGCTGGAGGATAAAAAAGAGCAGGTAATAAAACTGGCCGAAGCCTTGTTAGATAAGGAAGTTTTATTCCAGAGCGATGTGGAAGCATTGATCGGCAAACGTCCCTACGAAGAAAAAAAGACATTGGAAGTAGACGAAGTAGTACCTGCTGAAACAGGTGAAATTTCTGCCGGCGTGCCACCTTATGACAGCGATGTAACCAATAAATCATTGCCATAAAACTTTCATTTTTATGAACGTTTCCGCATCTAAAGAAAATATACTTAAAAAAATAAGAAAGGCGTTGAGTCAATCAACGCCTCTTCCTTTTCCAAAAAGTGAAGGAAATGAATCAGTTTTTCAAGTTGCACAACAGGAAAAGGAAATAGAATTTGCTGAGCAATTCACGAAACTCCAGGGAAAATTTGTCTATTGTATCAATCAACAGGAACTAGCATTCCAGTTAAACAGCCTGGTAAAAAAAATGGACTGGCAAAAAGTATATTGCCTGGAAGACGATCTGTTGAAGGAAGCCGGATTGCAACTTTCAGACCGTATCGTTAAAACAGGTCTTGCAGATTGTGATGTTTCTATTACAGGTTGTGAGTGCCTGGTAGCAAGAACAGGAACAATTGTGATGAGTTCTGCACAGGAAAGTGGAAGATCAACCAGTGTATATGCACCTGTTCATATTTGCATTGCTTATTCCAATCAACTGGTATATGATGTTAAAGATGCTTTACAACTGGTAAAGGAAAAATACAGTAATGCAATACCCTCACTCATCACATTTGCTACAGGGCCCAGCCGTACAGCTGATATTGAAAAAACGCTGGTAGTAGGGGTGCATGGTCCAAAAGAAGTGTATTTATTTCTTGTTGAATGAACAAAGAATTTAGAAGAGAAAAAGAGGCAAGGAGAAAATTTATAGATTTAAAATCCACTACATCTGATTATAAGTTTATAAGGACGAGCTTAAAATATTCCCCTCTTTCATCTCTTTTTCTCCTTCACTTCTTAGTATTCTCTTTTCACCTCCTTTTCTCTTTTGAACTCTTAGCCTATCTTTAGGGCATGACAAACTATGCTTCCTATTTTGTATTTGTGTATGGGTCTTTACGAAGCGGCTTTCAAAGCGATGCTTATGAATATATCAGCAGGTATTTTAACCTTTTTGGAGAAGCAAAAGTAAAAGGTAAGCTATATGATACGGGTAGCTATCCCGCTGCTGTTCCGGTGCAGGAAGATTTTTTTATTCACGGGGAGTTGTATCTTATCAAAAATGAAAATGAATTTTCATGGGCCATAGCCCAGTTGGATGATTATGAAGGCGTACAGACAGAACCACCTGAACAACCATTGTACCGGCGTGAAATTGCAGATGTATTTATCAATGATGCGATAGTTCCTGCCTGGATATATTGGTATAATGGTGATGTTAGCGGGAAACCGGAGATCAGCTCGGGTGATATATTGGACTACCTGAAGAAAAAATAATAAGCTTTTGTGAATTTACTTCCCGATAAAAAAATTTACTTCTTATCTGATTTTCATCTTGGCGCCCCTGATCATGCTGCCAGTTTGGAAAGAGAAAAGATCATTGTAAAATTCCTGGATGAAATAAAATATGATGCCGCTGAAATTTTTCTGGTAGGCGACATGTTTGATTTTTGGTATGAATACCGTCAGGTGGTGCCTAAAGGATATATCAGGTTATTAGGTAAGCTGGCCGAACTTTCAGATGCAGGGATTCCGATGCATTTTTTTGTTGGCAATCATGATATGTGGATGCGGGATTATTTTCAAAAAGAATTAAACATTCCTGTTTATTATGCCCCCAAAGAATTTGAAAGAAATGGAAAGAAATTTTTAGTCGGTCACGGAGACGGATTGGGCCCGGGTGATCATGGGTATAAGCGGTTAAAAAAAGTATTTCGTAACCCGGCCTGCCAATGGTTATTTGGCATATTGCCGCCAGTAGTAGGTATGGGCCTTGCAAATTATCTTAGCCGTAGAAGCCGGGCTCAAACCGGGGCATCGGAAGAAATTTTCCTGGGCGAAGAAAAAGAATGGCTTATTACCTATTGTAAAGAAACGCTACAACAAAAAAATATTGATTTTTTTATTTTCGGGCATAGACATTTAGCCATTGATTATCGTCTGAATAATAGTAGCCGGTATATTAACCTGGGTGATTGGATACGTTATTATACCTATGCTGTATTTGATGGAAAGGATCTTGTACTTAAATCTTTTAAAGGAAATGAGGATAAAATAATCCGGAACTAAATGAATAAACTTACTGGCATATTGGTATTTATTTTCTTTTGTGGGGTGGCCAATGCACAAACTGATACTTCTTTTAAATTTGTAACTGCTGTACGCGGCGATATTGTTGCCTTTACTGTCGATAACCTGGATAATATTTATTTGCTTAGCAGTACCAACCAGGTAAAAAAGATAAATGCAAATGGCGATTCGGTAGCCATATTCAATGATGTAAAAAAATTCGGACAAGCTTCACTCATTGACGTTTCAAATCCATTGAAGGTTCTTTTATATTACCGGGACTTTGCCACCATAGTTGTATTGGATCGTTTATTGAATGTTCGTAATATAATTGATCTGCGGAAACAAAATATTCTCCAGGTTCGTGCTATTGGCCAGTCTTACGACAATAAAATATGGTTGTATGATGAAGTAGAAAACAAACTGAAAAAAATAGATGAAGAAGGGAAGTTGCTACAGGAAACGCCCGATTTCCGGCAACTATTTGGTGAAGCCCTTTCGCCACAAAAAATATTCGACCAGGACCAGTTTGTTTATCTCTACGATTCCACAAAGGCCATATTTGTGTTTGATTACTATGGTGCATTAAAAAATAAGATACTAATCAGTGGTTGGCATAATTTTAAAGTGGCGGGAAAATATGTTTTCGGTTCTGCCAACAACAAATTATTTCGTTATGATATTAAAACATTCAGAGTAGATGAATGGAATATGCCTGACGAGCTATACAAAAGCCAGTCATTCAACTTTAGTTCTTCCCGTTTGTATGCATTAAAGAAAGATGGTATTGAAATTTACAGCTTTCGCTAACTGAATACTATCAGGATTCGATAATTTAGCGGTTTAATTTTTTATCATGAATGGATTCCTGGACCAGGTTTGGTTGGATAATACAATTCGAAGCTATCTTATTGTTGCGGGAGTTATATTGTTTGTCATTCTTGTAAAAAAATATGTAGCTCACTACATTGCAGGAGTAATTTTTTATTTTATAAAATCTATCTGGAAGGACGTAGATAAGAAATCTTTTACCAGTCTCGTTTCAAAACCACTTGGCTTTTTCCTGGCAATATTTGTTTCTATTGTTACAATTTATAAATTAAAGTTCCCGCATCAGCTGGAAGTAGATATTTACCGGCTTACCTTAAAAGAATTTTTTCACACGATCGCCTCGCTGGTACTGATCATTTCATTTATCAGGCTTTTACTCAGGATCATCGATTTTATCGCCATCATCCTGCATATAAAAGCAGATCGTACGCATGATACCACCGACAATCAGTTAGTTATTTTTTTCAAAGATTTTTTTAAAGTCCTTATTTGCATAATAGGGCTGATGATGATATTAAAATTCACTTTTGGGTACAATATCACCAACCTTCTCACGGGCCTTAGTATCGTAGGTGCGGCTATAGCATTGGCACTGAGGGAAAGCCTGGAAAATCTGATCGCATCCTTTATCATTTTTTTCGACAAGCCTTTCAGTATGGGTGATGTTGTAAAGATTCAAACTTTTACGGGAACAGTTGAAAAAATTGGATTAAGAAGTACACGTATCCGCACGGATCAAAAAACATTTATCACAGTTCCAAATAAACAGATGGTAGATAGCATACTGGACAATCTTTCTTTACGTACCCAAAGAAAAGGAGAACTAAGGCTGGAAGTCGGTTTGTTAACCCCTTCGCCTCTCCTTGATCAATTGATCACAGGAATCCGGAAGATAACGGACAGGAAAGAAATTGAAAGTTCAACTGTATTGCTGAATGATATTACTTCATCTGCTTTTCTGATACTTATAGAATATTTTACCGGCCCCATTACAATGGCAGAGTTTAATACGGTAAAAGAACAGGTAAACTTTGAAATACTGAAGTTGATGGAAGAACTACAGATAGAGCTGGCCGGAGCCAGTACGGATGTGCGGATAAATAGTCCGGTTTAATCCTGATAAGATAGTTAGGAATTTAATTTTTATCAACGATTTCAGCCAGTTCATTTTCTACCATGCCATACCGGCCATATTCTACAACGCGGCCGAGTTCTTTTCCTTCTTTCATCACAATGACCGTAGGCACATTTATTATATTAAAAGCATCAGTAAGATGGCTGATGGTTTTTTTATTGCGGTCAACACTTATCAACGTAACATTATCATTTGAAAATCCTGCCGCATCTAAAAACGGGAAGAGCTTTGGAATGATAGCATGTGAATCTTCGCACCACGTACCGAGGAAAATTACCAACTGAATACTATCCTTGTGTTTTCCAAAAGTGACGGCGGTTTCTTTTCCGGCTGGATAGGATTTAAGATTTTGTTTATACCATTTAAATGAACTGTCATTTGCAAGGATATCTCTTGATATAATCCCTTTCAGGATCTTTTCACCATTATGATCTTTTATGACTTCGTATTGCGTCTGCGTAAAACCAGTTGAAGTAATTGTGATAAAGGCAGCAAAGAGAAAAAGAAATTTCTTCATGCATTGAAATTAAGTAACAAAAATATTGGCTAACCGGGGAAAGATGTAAAAGCAATCGTTAAAGTTGCAAAAGATAGAAATATATGACTGTTCTTTTCAGTAAACAGATCGTTAGTTAGCGGCTTTTGCTAGCGCTTAGGAAAGTGGTTCGGCATCGGCCTTAGATACTAGCCTTCAACTCCAGTAGGAAAGTTTTGATCTTTTCCAATGATTGGATCATAGCAAACTTTTCTTCCGCTTTTTTATTCTTTTTTAAATAATCCTTAGCTCCTTCGATAGTGAATTTGCGGCGGCGAAGCAGATCGTAGATCAGGACAAGATTTTTTATATCAACGGGTCTGAAAAAGCGATCGCCTTTCCGGTTTTTACGGGGCTGCAGTATATCAAATTCGGTTTCCCAGTAACGAATCAGCGATTGATTTTCTTTGAACATTGTTGCTACTTCACCAATCGGGTAATATTGTTTCTGGAAAAGAATTTCATCTTCAGGAATCTCTATAAGGTCGGCATTGATACCAATCTCTTTTAATGAACGGCGTCCTCTTGTGGAAGTGGGTTTCTTAGCTAAAGCAATAGCTGACGTTTCTATCTTCTCTTCTTCCTGTATTTGTTCAGCAATAGCAGGCTCTGCAGGAGAAATTGTTTCTTTTTCCTCTGTTACGGTTCCAAAGTCAAAAGTGATTTGTGTAAAAGGTTTGTCCATGCCAGTCAAAACAAAGATACAAAGGTTGTATGCTGCACTGCAAAGGTTATACCAACTGTGGAAAAATAAGAGAACAACTATGAGCTTCGGGCAATAAAGTTGTTTTAGCCTTCAGTTCACAGCTAATAACACATAGCTTCTCTCCTTAATCAAAGCTTTGATTGGATGCGGCTGCCTGTTTTAATAAACGGTCAAACTGATCGGGAGTAAGATCATTATAGAAAAAATAAACGGGATCAATCTTATTCCCGTTTTTATGTACTTCATAGTGGCAATGCGGTCCTGTCGATTTTCCGGTACTGCCTACCCAGCCTATTACTTCGCCCCGGGTTACTTTCTGTCCGGGGTTTGACTTTACTTTTACCATATGCCCGTACAATGTTTCGTATCCATAGCCATGATTTATGATGACATGGTTGCCATATCCATTGCCCTTATTACCGGCAATTGTTACAGTTCCGTTGGCTGTTGCATAAATAGGAGTGCCCTGTGGCGCAGCAAAATCAAGGCCGGCATGCATTTTTACTGTTTTATATACCGGATCAATGCGGTAACCAAAGCCGGACGCTATCCTGTTAAGGTCTTTATTACTTAATGGTTGAATGGCCGGAGTATGCGATAAAAGCTTCTCTTTATTTTTTATCAGCTCATCAATTTGTTCGTACGATTTACTCTGCACTTTTACCCGGCTGCTCAATGTCGTTAAGGTTTGGATAATAGAAGAAAGCAATTGATTATTAGCCATGCCTTCTACTGTAGCGATTTCTTTTTCATTTTCTATTTCTTTGGCGCGGGCACTGTCGGGAATAGGATTAGCTTCAAAGATGGCACGGTACACATTATTATCTCTTTTTTCTAATTCAGCCATTTGCTGATCCAGGGATTTTGCCTTTTCATTAAGGTCAGCATAACGATCCCTGAGCCGTTCGTTTTGCAAACGCAATAATTTTTCATTGGGCGAGCCAACAAACTGAAATGCGAAGTAGGAGATCAAAGCTGCAGTAACGAGTGCAGCTGCAATAAAACCAAAAATGCGCAGGAGCTTTACCTGAAGGGGTACCTCAAGCTTTTCATAACGCAGTGTATTGGTATTGTAGTAATATTTGATTTTTTTCATAGTAAACCAGCCGTTACCCTGGTTTTCACAGCGTACAAATAATGATTGAATCTTTTACCTTTGCGCATCGGCCGTCGGATCCGCTGTGGCGGAAAGGCGGCCTGCTTATTTAGTTAAAGCATCAATGTTAACAAATATAGGGCGTTAAATAGCAAAAATCAACCCAAATTATAGCGATTAATATGATAACCAGTGCAGAAACGCCGGTTCCCTTTGACCAAAATCAAATAAAAATGACTTCAAACGAAATACGAAAACAATTTTTGGATTTTTTCCAGTCAAAGGGCCATGAGATCGTTCCTTCGGCTCCTATCGTAGTGAAAAATGATCCCACCCTGATGTTTACCAATGCCGGTATGAACCAGTTCAAGGATTATTTTTTAGGAAATAAGAAATCTGCATACCCAAGAGTAGCCGATACGCAAAAATGTTTGCGGGTTAGTGGTAAACACAATGACCTGGAAGAAGTAGGAGTAGATACTTATCATCATACCATGTTCGAAATGCTGGGCAACTGGAGTTTTGGTGATTATTTTAAAAAAGAAGCTATCGGCTGGAGTTGGGAATTGCTGACAGAAGTATATAAGCTGGATAAAGACAAATTATATGTAACCATTTTTGAAGGTGATGAAAAAGAGGGATTACCAAAAGATGAGGAAGCCTGGAATGAATGGAAAAAATATATAGCGGAGGACAGGATACTGTTGGGCAATAAAAAGGATAATTTCTGGGAAATGGGCGATACAGGCCCATGTGGCCCGTGTACAGAGATACATGTCGATTGCAGGACAGATGCAGAAAGAAAGCAGGTAGATGGAAAAACATTAGTGAACAATGATCATCCGCAGGTAATAGAAATATGGAATAATGTATTTATACAATTCAATCGCTTAAAGGACGGCAGTTTGCAGCCATTGCCTGCAAAACATGTAGATACAGGAATGGGTTTTGAAAGATTAGTGCGGGTATTACAAGTGAAGCAAAGCAATTACGATACTGATATTTTTACAGGTACTATCCATGAAGTAGAAAAGATAACGGGTAAAAAATATGATTACAGTGATAGTAAAGAAGCAATAGCTTTTCGGGTATTAGCCGATCATATAAGAGCCATCAGTTTTACCATTGCTGATGGACAATTACCGTCGAATACAGGTGCAGGATATGTAATAAGAAGAATTCTTCGCCGGGCGGTCAGGTATTATTATTCTTATCTGGATTTCAAACAACCATTGTTGCACCAGTTACTGCTGGAGTTAGCATTGCAGTTTAAATATGTTTTCCCTGAATTATACAATCAAGCGGAATTTGTTGCTAAGGTAATAAGAGAAGAAGAAGAGGCTTTTTTAAGAACATTGGAAAAAGGTATTACTAATTTTAATGAAAGGATAAAATTAAACGAAGAAACAGTTTTTCCTGCCAGGAAGGTTTTTGACGGTGCTTCCGCATTTATCTTATTTGATACGTTTGGCTTTCCAATCGACCTAACTCAGTTGATGGCAAAAGAAATTGGTTGGGAAGTTGATATGAAACGTTTTCAGGAGGAATTACAAAAACAAAAAGACCGTTCCCGGGCCGCAACAGCTATTGATACAGAAGATTGGGTGGATGTAAATAAAGTCGATAAAACAAATTTTGTTGGTTACAATGATCTGCTGGTTGAAACGCAAGTTGTAAAGTATCGCAAAGTAAAATCAAAGGCCAAAGAGCAGTTCCAGATCGTACTGGAAACAACACCTTTCTATGCAGAAAGTGGCGGACAAGTGGGTGATAAAGGGTTTTTACAATTTGGAGAAGAAAAAATTGCTGTCACCGATACT
>CAMLEX010000079.1 GCA_946479055.1 uncultured Bacteroidota bacterium
TCCGCCCCATGTTTTATGACTCTTATCACCGTATTGAAAATATCAGCATCCCTGATGGCGAAGAAAAAAACTATTCTGTTGTTGGTAATATCTGCGAAACCGACACTTTTGCCTGGGATAGAAAATTTAATGAAGTAAGAGAAGGCGACTATCTTGTTTTTTATAATGCCGGTGCTTATGGTTTTGAAATGTCTTCTAATTTTAATTCCCGGTATAAGCCGGCTGAAGTAATGATAAAAGATAATAAAACACAATTGGTAAGAAAAAGAGATGTGTTTGATGATCTGCTTAAAAACCAGGTAGAGATAGGCTGATTCTATTAATGAATATTTTGTTTATTCGTCTTCATCATTTTCTTCTGTTTTTTTGTTTCTGTGTTTGCGGATATTGAACCTTCGCTGTTCATGCTTTTTTTTATTGCCGGTACCCATCAGTTTCCAGACAAGATAAACTGCAAGAACCACAATTATAAGAATGATGGAAATATCCATTATTCAGGTTTTACACGAATGATGATCGTTGTTTTGCCGGTAACAGGTACCGTTCCTCCCATAGCTTCTGTATTCCCATTTGATTCGGTATTGATTATTTTTTCTTTTACAATACCCGTTGTTTTATCAAGAATGATCTTTCCAGTACTGGTGCTATTCATATTGGTAGTTGTTTCTCTTCCCATCATCATTGCTTTGGAAATGGTAGTGGCATTTCCTGTAAAGTCAACAACAATTGTTGAATCCGTTATAGCTGTTAAGGTATAGATAGTTTTGAATTTTCCCGTTTCATTCTGTAGCGAATCGGTCCAGCTTTCTCCTTTTGCTGTCTCATTAATTGGTAATACTTTGAAAAAACTGGCTTCTCCTTTTTGTGGCGGGTAAACAATATCAGTAATATCTTTAAGCATATTGAGTACAATGGCCAATCGTTCATCTGCTTTTAGGGTGTCCATTTTTTCAGGTCGTATCGTTAATACTTTTCCATTTGCATCAACGATCAGATCAAATTTTTTGCTCAGGATATTTTTTACTGGTTCTCCAAACTGGCCTGTCATGTCTGTTTCATTACCAGAATCAAAAGAACGTTTCTGACCCATGCCTTCAAAAGTAAAAGCTATTTTATTTGCTGCGTGATGAAGTGTGGTATTGTCAGTAGTTGCATTGATTACCTTATAGCTATGAATTGCCGATCCATCTGCCGTAAACTCAATAGCATTTCCCATGGCCTGTTGAGCAACAGAAGTTTTTATTTCCATATGAATGGACAAAGTTTTTCCCTGCTCAAATTTTAGTATGCCCGATACCTTTTGCCCATAAATGTTTGGGTTGATAAATAATAAAAACGAGAAGTATAATATTATTCTTTGCAGTAATCGCATATATCAAAAATGACGAAACTTATTTAAAAATGGTGCGGATTTGTTGAAAAAATACAATCTTAACTATTTGTCTTAGAAATGGGTTGAACTTACTACATTTAAATACTAAACGCATTCAGCTATGCCAATACGAATGACCGATGATCCACAAGAACAGAACCAAAACGATTATAATGATGACCAGGGTGGTGGTGGAAGCCGGCGCGGTGGTGGAGGAGGTGGTCTTATTTCACTTTTACCTATGTTACTTGGTTTATTTAAAGGGAAAAGCATTATTGTTTTATTGGCATTAGCTGTAGGAGCTTATTTTTTCCTTGGCAAAAGCAACTGTAATGTTGCAGAGATTGCTCAGGGATTGTTTTCACAAAGTGGTTATAGTTTTAATCCTGCAGAATTTAATAAAGCCTCAGTATATGAAGGCCTGGAAGATGATAAAAACAAAAATCCTTTACCCGAAGCCGTTTCTTTATTACGTTTTGCGCCACAGCGTGGCAACCAGGGCCAGCAGGGTAGTTGTGTTGCCTGGAGCAGTGCATATGCTGCAAGGACAGTTTTGGAAGCAGCATCGACAGGCGTCAATCCGGATCAGATAAAATTCAGTCCTTCTTTCATGTATAATCAGATCGGTTTGGATGATTGTCAGGGTTCTTATATTCAAAGAGCTATGGAGCAGATGTCAAAACAAGGCGCATTGCCGTTAAATCAATTTCCATATAACGACCAGGAATGTTCAACAACACCTAATAGCAGCCAGGTTCAGCAAGCCAGTCAATATAAAATTCATGGTTTTACACGGCTAACGACTGGTGATAATGTGAATTCAATTAATGTCCGTGCTTTAAAAGAACATTTGGCTAAAGATGCACCGGTTGTTATTGGTATGATGGTAGGACAGAGCTTTATGCAGGATATGATGGGTAAAGAACTATGGCAACCGCAGGGAATGGATGCATCGCAGGTGGGCATGGGTGGGCATGCCATGTGTGTGATTGGTTATGATGATAGGAAATTTGGCGGCGCTTTCCAGATCATGAATAGCTGGGGACCTGAATGGGGTAAGGATGGGATAGGTTGGGTTCGTTATGGTGATTTTAAAAACTATGTTCGTGAAGCTTACGGTGTAGATCCGTTAACCAAAAGAGGAGCTGTTGCCAATGTTCCATTAGAATGCACAATCGGCCTTATTAATAATGCTACTAAGCAAAATATTCAATTACGTTCTGTTGGAGGCAATGAATTTCAAACGGTGAGCCCTATCAAAGCAGGTACAAGGTTTAAAATGGAAGTGAAGAATGCTACTGAATGTTATACCTATATTTTTGGCCAGGAAACGGATGGCAAAAGCTTCGTGTTGCTCCCTTATCTGAAGCAAGGTGAAACTGTTTCCAAACATTCTCCTTATTGTGGAATCACCGGCTATCGTTTATTCCCCAAGTCACAATCACTCGAAGCTGACAGCCTTGGTACCAAAGACTATATTGCAATTGTTACCAGCAAAGAAGAATTGGATTATAACAGTCTTAACAATGCTATTAGTAGTGGCCATCAAACTACCTATGCAGACAAAGTAAATGCGGCATTGCAAAACATACTCATTCGGTCAGCCCGATTCAGCGCTGATGCAAATGGTAGCATTTATTTTAAAGTAAACGCAAATGACAACAAGGCGGTAGCAACCATCGTAGCATTTGATAAAACGAAATAGACAATAGAGACGAAATGACCGTTTGAAAGAACTCATAACATAGAACTTTAAACACTTATTCTTGTAATGCAAAACATGAAACAAATAATCATCGTATCAGCAGTCCTGCTCTTCAGCCTTCAATCTTTTTCGCAGGACATGAAAACATTTAGTCTGTATAAATCAGAAGAAAATGCGGAACAAAAAATAGCCGTTGCTATAAGGCAGGCTAAGGCAGAAGGTAAGCATGTGTTTATACAGGTAGGCGGCAACTGGTGCATCTGGTGTGCAAGATTCAATGATTTTGTTACTACTGATAAGTCAATTGATTCGTTGGTAAAGGCTAATTATGTTGTGTACCACCTTAATTACAGCAAAGAAAACAAGAATGAAAAGCTATTGGCGAGATATGGATATCCACAACGTTTTGGCTTTCCGGTTTTCCTGGTGCTGGATGCAAATGGTAAATTGATACATACACAAAATTCAGGTTATCTTGAAGAAGGCAAAGGGTATAACGTTAAAACCGTCGCCGCATTTTTATATGAGTGGTCGCCCAAAGCACTTGACCCAAAGCAGTATAAAGAACAATAATGAATTTGAATACAAAAACTTTTATTCAATTAATGAAACATCCTTTTAAGTTCAGGATGTTTTTACTGTTGAAATTGCCCAGCGCTTTTTTTGCCGGTGTTCGTGTCCGTGATATAGATGAAAAACATTGTGTTGTCTCAGTTCCCTACAAATGGTTTTCGCAAAATCCATTTAAGTCAACCTATTTTGCTTGTCTTTCCATGGCTGCAGAAATGAGTACCGGGGCGCTGGCAATGGCACATTTGTATCAAAGAAACCCCGCTGTTTCTATGCTGGTAGTGAAAGTAGAGTCTGAATATTTTAAAAAAGCAACCGGGCGAACAACATTTATTTGTGAAGATGGAGAAATAATGTTGAATACAATAGAAGAGAGTTCGGCTACAGGCGAAGGAAGGATAGTGAGGGCTAAATCAATCGGTAAAAATGCTGATGGAGAAACTGTTGCTGAATTTCATATTACCTGGTCATTTAAAGTAAAGCGATAATAATATTTAATAATTTTTTTAAAAAAACTCCAAAGGTTGGGAATCTAAAGTTCCTCCTTTAGGGGGCGGAGGGGGTTTATGAAAATAGCATTTCACGGCGCAGCCCGTACAGTTACCGGATCCAAACATTTACTGACATTAAAGAATGGTAAAAAAATATTGCTTGATTGCGGTATGTTTCAGGGTATGGGAAATGAAACAGATAGTCTCAACCGTGATTTTGGATTTAATCCGGCTGAAATAGATGTGATGGTATTGTCTCATGCGCATATAGATCATTGCGGATTAATTCCGAAGTTGGTAAAAGATGGTTATGCTGGTAAAATATTCTGCACACCTGCAACAAGGGAATTAACCAAAATATTGCTTGAAGATTCCGGTGAGATACAGGAAAGCGATGTGAAATACAGTAATAAGAAAAGATTAGCGGAAGGGCAGCCTTTTTTGCAACCTCTTTATACAGTAGAAGATGCAAAAAATACGTTTGGCAGTTTTATAGAAGTAAAATACGGAGCATGGAATACAATTATTGACGACGTTGAAGTATTGTTTACTGATGCGGGTCATATCATTGGCAGCGGCTGCGTACATCTGAGAATAAAGGAAAATGGCGTAGTGCGCCAACTTACATTCAGTGGTGATGTGGGTCGCTACCGGGATGTGATTTTAAAATCACCAGATACATTCCCGCAAGCTGATTTTATTTTATTAGAATCAACCTATGGTAATAGCTTGCATGATGACGTAGTAACTACTCCGGATCATTTGCTGGAATGGATCAATAAAACCTGTTTACAAAAAAAAGGTAAACTCATAATGCCTGCATTCAGTGTTGGCAGGACGCAGGAAATTTTGTTTGCGCTGAACCAACTGGAGAATGAAAACCGGCTGCCGAAGCTGGATTATTTTTTAGATAGCCCTTTGAGCCTGGAAGCTACTGAACTGGTCAAACGTTATCCGGAATATTTCAACAGGTATATTCAAAAAATACTTAAATCAGATATTGATCCTTTTTCGTTTGAGGGGCTAAAATATATTAAAACAGTAGAGCAGTCCAAGATGCTCAATTTCCGGAATGAACCATGTGTAATAATTTCCGCAAGTGGTATGGCTGATGCAGGCCGTGTAAAACATCATATCAGCAATAATATTGAAAATAGCCGCAATACCATTTTGCTAACTGGATATTGCGAACCCCGCTCATTGGGCGGCCGCCTGATTGATGGCGCCAAAGAAGTTTCCATTTTTGGAATACAGCATGAAGTGCACGCAGAAGTAGGCAGTGTTCGCAGTATGAGTGCGCATGGTGATTATGAAGATCTCAGCCAATGGCTAGCATGCCAGGATCCCAGGCTGGTTAAAAAAATGTTCCTTGTACATGGCGAATATGACGTACAGCAGGCTTTCAACAATCGCTTACTCCGCAAGGGGTTTATGGACATTGAGATACCTGACCGTCATTATGAAATAGGTTTGGGGTAGTTTCTTCCCATCTGGAAATGTTAAATGATTTTCCGTCATTTTTTCAAGCAGTTTATTTATAAGCTATTAACTTTTTTCTACAGAAACTTTCACATCTTCTTAGTAATCCCGGCATCATTTTTCCCGTTTATATAGTGATAATAAAATAAAAAATCACTAAATAAAAAGGAGCAGCTATGTTGCGGAATTTGAAACTGTGGAGCGGATCTTTGGCTTTCGTCTTCTTGCTTGCAAGTTGTGGTACCACAGCGCATATTGAAAAAGACGATAACACTGATTTTACTAAATACAAAACTTTTGCGTGGGTAGAAAAAGAAGGCAAAGATAAAAAAGACAGAAAAAATAGCGATCTGACAGAACAAAAAGTTCGGGATGCTGTAAGTAAGGAATTGGAAAAAACTGCAGGTTGGAGAGAATCAAAAAGTAATCCTGATATATTACTAACCTATGATCTGTTGGTAGAAAGATCAATAAAACAGCAATCTGAACCTGTATACTCCAATCCTTTTGCTCGTACATTCTACAATCCATATTCACGTCGTTTTTACCGTGTCTATTATCCTTCCCGTTTTATGGGCTACGATAATTATGATGTAAATACCCGTGAAGGCACTGTAACAATTTCCATGATCGATGCCAATACTGAAAAAACGGTATGGCAAGGATGGGCTACTGATGAGGTCGGGAGCAGAAATATGACAAGCAAGGAGATTCAAAGTAGCGTAAGAGCAATCTTCAGAAAATTCGATATAGCGAAAAACTAATTTTAGGATCCGGACGGGTGAGGAACTGGCCCCGATACACTGAGTATATAAGGAAGTGTTCGGGGCTTTCTTTTATTAAAAGAGAGCCGTTATTAGTAAAGTATTATTTAAAACAATCTCAATTGCACTCCTTTATCCGAACGGCGTGGAGGTTTAGCATTTCCAAAAACAGTTTTACCACCATATTTCCAGGAGTCATCTCTTTCTTTTTGTATTAATTCATGAAAATTGGAATTCGGAATAAAATCTTTTTCGGCACGGGCTGCTATTTCATGCAATTTTTTTATCGCTTCTGCTTTATCCGTAATTCCTAGTTTAGCTTTTTCTACTGCGTATTGCAACGTGCCGATAGTTTCATCATACACTTTTGTTGGAACAGGAAAAGGATGTCCGTCTTTACCGCCATGTGCAAAAGAGAAGCGTGCTGGATCTTTAAATCGTGAAGGTGTTCCATGTATCACTTCGCTTACCAATGCTAAAGATTGCAATGTTCTCGGCCCTACGCCCTTGAGCAATAATAATTCTTCAAAGTTTTCAGGCGGCTGATCATGTGCAAGCCATAAAGTAGCTCCTAATCTTTTCAGGTTTACATCTTCCGCTCTTACATCATGATGAGAAGGAAGGATCATCTGTTGAAATTCTCTTATAATCAAACCGGGATCTTCACCTGTTACCTGCATGATGCTGCTTCGTGTTGTACCAGCTTCTGCCGCAGTAAGATTTAATATCGTTCCCTGGTTTATGCCACAAACACCGGTATGGGGTTCTTCCACAAATGACCGGAGGTTATCAGAATGCCAATGGTAACGTCTTGCAGTTTTATCGCTTGTATCCATTCCCTGTTGTACCACGGTCCATTGACCTTCGGTGCTCACTATAAAATTATGCGTATAAAGTTGATAGCCGTCCTGTACAGCGGTGTTGTCTACTTTTGCACTTAGTTTACTGCATCGCACCAATTCGTTACCATTGAGTCCTGTACTATCTGCTATCTTTAAAAGTTCGGTAGGTGTTTCTTTTGAAAATTTCCCTTTACCGCCACAAATATAAATACCCAATTGCTTTGCATGCGCATTGACAGCTCTCTTTAACGCTCCCATTACCGAAGTAGTAATGCCTGAAGAATGCCAGTCCATACCCATTACAGCGCCAAAACTCTGGAACCAAAATGGATCGGATAGACGGCGTAATATTTCTTCTTTTCCGTATTCTGTAATAATGGATTCTGTAATCGCCAGGCCCAATTTTGCCATACGATCGGCTAACCATTTAGGTATATAACCATAGTGCAGTGGAAGATCAGCAGAACCAGAACGCTTCATAATTGTAAAATTATTAAATGAAATACGGTTTTGTCCTAAAAAAATGTTAGCTAATATTTTACCTGGCAATTTTCACAGAAAAAAGTCAGGCGTTTGGTTTTGCCACAATATTTTTTTGTGAGTGGCAGTTCACATCTTTGGCAGACCTTTTTTGTATGCGCCAACCAATGTTTTTTCAAAACAAACTCTTTTTTCCATTTTAAAAAATCGAAACTGTAATTACGAGACTCTTTAATAAGTTCTGTTATTTTCTTTGGGGGAATATTTTTAATCAGCGTTTCCGGGTGTAGCTTAATCCGGTACAACACTTCGTTTTTTATAATATTACCGACACCCGAAAAAACCTGTTGATCAAGCAGGGCATCACACACCATTGTATCCGGCATTGCCTTTAATTTTTTTCTTGCTTTAGAAGCATTCCAGCGATCGCTAAGTACATCGGCTTCCCTATCATAAAGCTTATCAAGATCACCATTTAGTAATTTTACCGAACAGGTATAAAAATAAATAGCTCCCTTATCGAAAATAAGGCCAAGGCGTAAACTTTTATCCTGCTTTGTTTGTTCGTTCACACTATAAGAACCAAACATCAAAAAATGGATCCTTACAGTCAAGTCTTTCAGGCAAATAAAAAATTGTTTTCCCCAACTACGGAAATCAATGATCTTTTTGTTGACCAGCAAATCCTTTTCAATTTTTGCGTTGCCTTTCGCATTGAGAATTTTTTTTCCCTTGAAGGGCAAAATGATTTCTTTTAAAATAACAATGGAGGGCCCCTCAGGCATAAATGGCAATTTCCTGAATGGATACAAATTATACGCCATTACGTATTGGATGCATTTTTGTATAATTAATGGAAACAGTGTTTCCATGAAATGGCATATTGGTTGTTCAGGTTATCATTACAGAGATTGGAAAGAAGTTTTTTATCCACCAGGATTGCCACAGGAAAAATGGTTTGAGTATTATAATTCCCGTTTTGATACACTTGAGTTGAACGTCACATTTTACCGGTTTCCTCAATTGAAATTTTTACAGAACTGGTATGATGTTAGTTCCCCTGATTTTCTTTTTACCGTGAAAGCGCCACGACTCATCACACACTATAAAAAATTTAATAATTGTGGAGACTTATTAAAGGATTTTTATGACACGACAATTGCGGGGTTGAATAAAAAATTAGGAACTGTTTTGTTCCAGTTTCCGCCCTCTTTTGCTTATAGTCCTGATCACCTTGAACGCATTGTAAAAAATTTATCTGGGGAAGTAAAAAATGTGGTGGAATTCCGTCATCCCAGCTGGTGGGCAAAGGATGTTTTTAAAAAACTTAAAAAAGAAAAAATAATTTTTTCAGGTATCAGCCATCCGAAGCTCACCGATGAAGTTGTCATCAATAATAAAACTGCCTATTACCGTTTTCATGGTATACCTGACTTGTATTACTCGGTTTACAGCCACGATAAGTTACAATCCGTTGCTGATGCTTTGATAAAAGATACCACGGTGAAGGAAGCCTATATTTATTTTAATAATACGGCTACAATCGGCGCTATTGAAAATGCGATGTGGCTTAAAAAATACGTGGATAACAAGCACTAAAAAGTATTTTAGTTCCGTAAGCACACAAAGAATTTATGGCACTTGAAGGAACAGGCACTAAGAAATGATAAGATCAGGTAAGAAACCTATTTACTGCTTCTCTTTTTGGCCGCTTTCTTTTTTGTAACAGTTTTCTTTCTTGCTGTCTTCTTTGTTGCGGTTTTTTTCTTCGGCACTTTTGCACCAGCCTCTCTTGCTTCGGATAAGCCAATCGCTATAGCCTGTTTGCGGCTTGTTACTTTTTTCCCACTCCGGCCGCTTTTGAGTGTGCCTGCTTTTCTTTCATGCATGGCTTTCTCAACCTTGTCCTGTGCTTTTTTTGAATACTTTGCCATAATATAAATTTTAATAAACTATCTTATTTAGATGATGTGATTTCTTTATGCAGCCGCCATGCTCATGCATTCTTCTGCGCAATCCCGACATATAGCCGCACAAATTCTGCAATGTTCGTGATCATGTTTTTCACATTCTTCTGCACAGGCATTGCAGATGTCTGCACACAGCTGGCATACTGCATTAGCATGATTACTTTGAAGATGCATTAATTTTGCGGCCGTTTTGCAAATACTACTGCATTCCATATCCAGTTGAATACAGTGGGACATCATTGACACGTCTTTTTCCAACAGGCAGGACGCTGCACAGTGATCACAGGCATTCGCACATTGTATGCAAGCGGCGATGCAGGATTGATAAGGTGAAGAATTCATAACCGTTTTATTTTTCTATTAATGATCGTATTTCAAGAATTTCCAGGTCCGTATCCGCAGGACCAGTTAAGACTTTTCCATCAAAAGAATATCTGGCGCCATGACATGGACAATCCCATGATCTTTCGGCAGCATTCCATTTTACCTCACATTTCAAATGGGTACAGATAGGATGGATGGCGTGCAATAAGCCTTCATCATCTTTATACAAGGCAATTTTATGATTATCATAATTGACAACTTTTCCTTCGCCGGGAGCAAGGCCGGCTAAATTTTCCAAATCTTCGTGCGGAAACCACTTGCCTGCAAATTGTTTAACTACATCTGCATTATGTTTGATGAAATTCACAAAGCCTGCCACCGGTTTAATCCGGTTCGGATTGTAAACCTCCCTGTAAGGGCTTTCTTCATTTAAAAGAATCTTTTTTAAAAGCATTGCGGCCACACTGCTATACACCATGCCATTGCCGCTATAGCCTGTCGCCGTATAAATTTTTGCGGAATGACCGGGAAGCTGACCAATATATGGCAAGCCATCAGCAGGTTCAAAATATTGCGATGACCATTTGTAATTAATTTCCTTTATTTCAAAATGACCACGAAGATGGGATTCCAGTTGAAGAAAGCAATGTTCAGTGTTTTCTTCATGTGCTGTTTTATGATCATAACCGCCACCAATTAAATATTTTTGTCCATTCATTTCCTGCGTTCGGTAATAATGATAAGGATCATACATATCATAAATAAGCCCTTCAGGATAGACATCATTTCTAAGCGTTACGGCCATTGCATAACTGCGATATGGAATGCAACGCAAATGCAATAAATTAACTGTTGGCGGAATATGTGTTGCATAAATTAAAGCATTGCCCGTAAAAGGACCGCAGTTGGTTTCAACCTGAATAGTTTCATTTTCTTCAGTAGCGGTAACCCGGCACTGCTGCATAATAACACCACCAGCTTTTTCAAAGGCGTTGGCAATTCCGTATACATACCGGGTAGGGATAAATTTTGCCTGGCCCTCCACCTGTATAGCCTTCGTGAAAGGGATGCGGACAGGTATTTGCTCTGTATATTTTGTATTGATACCCGCATCTACTATTGCTTCTTTTAGTTTTTCTAATTCTTTTTCCTGTTCATCATCCTGCGCAAAAAGGAAAGCAACTGCTTCTTCAAAACTGCAATTGATCTGGTAATCATTAATATTTTGCCGGATCAAGTCAATAGCTTCCTGTACAGATTGTGCAACAAGTTTTGCTTTTTCTTTACTAAAATTTTTGCTGATAGTAGTGTACGGTGTATCCAGCAATGTGTTCAGGTGGGCTGTAGTGCCACCCGTGGTGCCAAAACAAAGATTGTTTGCTTCAAGGACTATGCATTTTTTTCCTGACTGTTGTAATAATAACGCAGTACTAATACCGGTTATTCCTCCTCCTGCGATTATTACGTCGTAAACAGCATGTTGGTCAGGAGTATTTGCTGGCAGATAAGGTGTCGCCATGTCCTGCCAGATACTTGTGCAGGTTCCATCTCTTTTTATCATTACACTTTATTATAAAAAGGAGGCGACAATTTCCCTGCCATGGATAAATATTTATGGAACGGTTTCCAATTG
>CAMLEX010000080.1 GCA_946479055.1 uncultured Bacteroidota bacterium
AGTGAGATGAGGCTCCAAAATAAAATGAGGCTTATTCTCATCATTCAATTTCATTAATCGCTGTGCTTCCCTGCGAACTTCTTTTACCAAACCTTGAACCGGAACTTTGGATGTAACATTTATATAGATAGTATGGGAAGGAAAGCTTCCAAAATCTTTAAGCTCTACTTTAAAAGGTGGATAGCTCATTCCTACCACTTTCAACCGGTTGATCAACCTTTCTTCCATCATTTCATACTGTACAAAGCTGACCAGTGCTATTTGTGGTTTGCTCCATCTTGCGTGATCCGATTGATATTTATCAGCAAATTCTTCTTTCACTTTCATGATTTTATTCCACAATTCTTCATGCGGACTTAATACAAGCAGGTATTCGTTCACTTTGTAGCCGGGGAGTATTTTTGTTATATCAGGTTGCATAAGGTTTATTTTTTAATTAAATAAATTGTTTTCGCCAGGTAATAAACGGAATATATTAATCACCTTGAAGGGATCAAATTGATGAGACCTACGAAATAAAACCAGTTCCAGTGCCGTAAATGATTCAAAAAATGTTTTTTGTGAATAATCAATCATCGCTCTTTCATATACATCTTCCGGTAGCCTTCGTGCTATGCTCAGGTGTGGCCGGTTAATAAATTTCACAGTTGGGCAACCATTGGATCTTACATAGGAATCGATCACTTTTAATTGCGTTGCCAGTTGTTTGAAAGGTTCATGATCCTGGATCCTGAGGTAAATAGTATGTGGGGGAAATCCACTATAATTATTGAATGTTACCGGGAAACTTTTTTGCTGACTGATTACACGTTGTATCCAGCGAATCAGGGTTTCTTCCATTTCTTCCCGTGCCAGGAAATTCGCAACCGCTATATGAGGTTTGGTTTTAACAGATACCTTTTGACGGTATTCATCATAAAAAACCTGTTTTTCTGCAGTCACTTTATTGTATGCTTCCCCATCAGGATGGACAACAAGAAGATACTCATTCATGGCTCCGAAATTGTTGGATGGTATTGTTGATTCCGCTAAACCTTGTTGCATAAAAAAAATTTACCTGATCAATATTTTAGCATAAATTTACTAAAATTTTTAGCTAACCAAAAACTTTTTTATGGACAGTGAAGAATTTTACGGAGCCGCTTATAAAGGTTCGAAACAATTCACCCAACAGGAAGTTAAGACAGCAAACGCTACAGGCTTTGGCGCGGCAGCAGATGACTATATGGATCGTGGTATTGACCTGAATGAGCAATTGATCATTAATAAACCGGCGACGTTTTTCTTTCGTATGACAGGAGAAGCAATGACGGGTGCCGGCATCAATCATGATGATGTACTAATCGTTGACAGAAGCATTAAAGCAACCAATGGCAAGATCATAGTAGCGGTCGTAGACGGAGAGTTACTGGTGCGCCGGCTGCAATTAAGTTTTAATAAAATGATACTGGTCGCAGAAAACAAAAAGCACCCGCCAATCGAAATTGGAGAGTTCAGCCGGTATAATGCGTGGGGAGTAGTCACCTGTGTTATTCATATTTTAGAACCTTCTTTGTTGGGTTGCCCGCCCTCCGCCAAAAATAAAATGCAGCGAACAGCGCTATGAAAGCAATAGTAGATTGCAATAATTTTTATTGCTCCTGTGAGCGGTTATTCAAACCACATTTGGACCATAAACCTGTTGTTGTATTGAGCAACAATGATGGTTGTATCATTTCACGAAGTGATGAAGCAAAAAGTTTGGGAATAGAAATGGCCGGGCCTTATTTTATGGCGAAGCCATTGATCAAAAAACACGAGGTTGCGGTTTTTTCTTCCAACTACAATTTATATGGCGACCTGAGCTGGCGGGTAATGGAAACCTTACGAACGATGCTGGGTAAAAAGAATGTGGAAGTGTACTCTGTTGATGAGGCATTCCTGGATCTTAGCTTATTTCCACCGGAAGAGCTGCCGGCGGTAGCAAAAGAAATAAAAGAAACCGTAGAACTATGGACCGGTATCAAGGTATCGGTAGGTGTGGCGCCCACAAAGGTGCTGGCAAAACTGGCGAACCGGTTGTCGAAAAAGAATAAAGAAAAGACTGCTGGCGTAATGGTGTTGGATACGGACAAAAAAATTATTGAAGCATTACAAAAAACACCGGTAGGTGATATCTGGGGTGTAGGATACCAATATGCAAAAAAGTTGAAAGAAATTTGGTGCATCTATGACGCATTGCAGTTAAGAAATGTAAGTGAAGAATTTGCAAGGACACATTTGGGTGGTGTAGTAGGAGTAAGACTTATCAGGGAACTGAAAGGAATTCCATCAAAAGAAATGGAAGATGAATTGGTGACAAAAAAAATGATCGCGACAACACGGATGTTTGGTAGTCCTGTTAGCAATATCAATGATATAAAAGAGGCTATCGCCACTTATACATCAAGGGCGGCAGAAAAACTTCGTCGCCAGCGTAGTGCGGCCAAAGTGATCAGCATTTTTGTAGTAACCAAGGATCAGGATCATATGCTTAATTTTAAAAAATATGGCACTATCAGTACCTATACTACACTTCCTGCTGCTACTTCTTTTACCAATGACCTTATTAAACCAGCGGTTCAATTGGTAGATCAGTTGTATGAAAAAGGGCAATTGTATAAAAAAGCCGGTGTAATGCTAAGCGGGATTGTGCCGGATGAATCCATCCAGGGAAATTTATTTCTTACGGAAAATAAAAATTGCGAAAGGAAATTAATGGATATGATCGATAATGTCAATTTCAGTCAGCGGGATGATGTATTGAAATTTGCTTCATCAGGCACTACACGGGATTGGAAGATGCGGCAGGAGCTAAGAAGTGGAAGGTATACAACCAGATGGGATGAAATATATGAAATAAGCTGAGCCTAAAATTTGTAAATTGACCTATGGATAATAAGAAAGGAGAAATACTATTTTATAAAACAGAAGATGGAAAAAGCCGGTTAGATGTGCGATTGGAAGATGAAACTATTTGGTTAAACCAAAAACAAATAGCAGAATTATTTGGCACACAACGACCTGGCATAACAAAACACCTTTCTAATATTTTCAAAACCAAAGAGTTAGCCGAAAAAACAGTTAGTTCCATTTTGGAACATACTGCAAAAGATGGTAAAATTTATAAAACTAAATTTTATAATCTTGATGCAGTGATATCAATTGGCTATAAGGTTAATTCTAAGAGAGCTACTCAATTTCGTATCTGGGCAACACAAACTTTAAAGGATCATTTAATTAAAGGTTATACCATTAACGAAAAAAGATTGCAGGAACAACAGGAAAAATGGAAAGAATTACAACAAACTGTGGAGTTTTTAAAAAGAACAGTCGGCAAAAAAGAATTAAACAATAAAGAAACACAAGGATTATTAGAAATCATCTCTCAATATACCCGCTCATTTGTCTTACTGAGCAAATTTGATAACGAAAGCCTCGAAGCTACTTCATCCGAGAAAAAACTCACCTATGAAATAAAGTATAAGGAGGCTGTAACCGCTATAGAAGAATTAAAGAAAAATTTACTAGGAATAAATGAAGCTTCTGACCTGTTCGGCAGGCAGCGGGATGAAGGTTTTAAAAGTTTGTTACAAAGCGTGGTACAAACCTTTGGAGGAGAATACCTGTATCCGACAATTGAAGAACAAGCGGCACATCTGCTTTATTTTGTTATTAAAAACCACCCTTTTGCAGATGGCAACAAACGTATTGGAGCTTTTTTATTCATTTGGTTTTTACAGCGAAACAAACACCTTTTAAGAAAAAATAACGACTCAAAAATTAATGATAATGCATTGGTGGCATTAGCTCTTCTGGTTGCACAAAGTGATCCTTCTACTAAGGATTTAATGGTTAAACTTATCATGAACCTTATCAGTGAATAATCACCTTAATCAAATAATCCCTTCTGAGAACTCTCAGGCAATAAGGTGCTATCTAAAAACTTTGGCTTAATCAAATTCAATCCACATTCCTTATTCATCTTATCAACCAAATACACTGTCAGTTCAGGAGAAGTAGCTTCATCATGCATATGCATGAAAAAATAAAGTTCCTGCAGGCCATGATCGAGCCAGTATTTCATTCGCTTCACCCAGGCATCGGTTCTTGTATAATCAGTAGGATGAAGACTATTGCCAACATAACGTATAAATGCTTTTGGAATAGTTAAATGCATGTGAGCACAATCCCGGCGGCCGGCGGTGTCAGTAATTACTGCTCCCCAATTATTATCACGAAGAAATGCAAACATATCTTCTCTCTCTTTTTCTTTTGCAAACCAGTCAGGATGACGGACTTCTAAAAAGAATTGAAGGTCTTTGGGTAAAGATGCCAGGAAATCAAACAATTCCTGTTTTCTTTTCGGGGAAAATGTATCACTGACCTGCACGAAGATGGGACCAAGATGTTTTTCAAAAGCTACAATCCCTCTAAAAAATTCATTAAGAAGTGGATGTCTTCCATCCAGCTTTCCACGGTGTGTCAGGCCCTGGTACATTTTAGGACAAAACAAGAAATCCTTACCGTTCACTTTCTCCGCCCATTTGCATATTCCCGGTTCCCCATAAATTTTATAATGTGTCGCATTCAGTTCAATGCTGTTATAGTGCTGCACATAATGTTGTAAAAAATCTTTCTCTTTTGTTTTTGGTGGATATATTTTTCCCACCCATTCTGTTCTACCCCATTTTGCACAACCGAAATATACCTTGGGATTCTTTACGGGTTTGCCTTTTAATATTTTTTTATTTAATGCCGGTTCCGCGGGCAAAGAAAAATCAACTTTCTCCAGTTCGTTTTCATCTACTCTTCCAAATTCCATACAATTATATTATTGATTCAAATGTACAATCATTCAAAAAAAAGATACTTGTTTTTTAGCCGTTACAATCATGCGGATACTTGTCATTTGATTATTATATACGTTGAATTATTTCTACACTGTTAATGAATAGGAATTATATAACCTGGAGAAAGATCCTGCGGAACAAAAAACCTTGCTCATTCTTCGCCATACCGGGACCACAGTTCAACTCTTAAAAAAGGAATTGATTAATCTTCGCAACCAATATGACGATCATGAACCGGCAGGTGAATTAAATGGAGTCTATTTAAATGATACACGGCACCTTTTTAAATGGCCGAATACTATCATACTGCAATTTATCAGGTTGTGCAAACATTGCCGTATCATTTTTCTGAATCATTTTGCCTGTTGCCGGCCAGAGATCATCACCATTTATTTTCCAGGATACTTGTCTTACTGAAACGACTCCTTCTGATTTAAAGAGATACCAGCCGGTTATAACATCACCCTCTAATTCTGCCTGCAACGTTCCATCATTGCGATCCTTCTGGTAGATATTATATGACAATGATCCATTTACCATACTACCCTTATTTTCTAATTGAAGAAAAGCTGTATCTCTTTGTACAATTTGAGAATAACATCCTGAAGAAAGTGAATCAACAACAATAGTCGTAGTGTTTGCTACCGTATCCGAGCTTACTTCTGGCGACGATTTTCCATTGTTATTACATGCGCCTGCAAATAAAAACAACCCGGCAAGCCCTATATTTTTTAGTATCATAACTATTTTTTATTAAAACAAGAAATAGTTATGCCAGAATTGACCTGAGTATTTCTTTTATTTGTTTAGCAAAGCAGCTAGACGATAACTTACCGAAATATTTAATGTAATTTTTTTTCAAAATTTACTCCACTATGAAAGAGCTGGCAGTCGAAACGGGTTCTCCCCTGGCATTGAACCCCTGCAGCAGAGCTACGAATTTTCCTGGCTGATCCGACGTATAAAATTGAAGTGACCCTTTGCCCGCTTTATCAGTTGAAACATCTGGCATCCAATACAAAGTACTTCTGAGATCAGGGATGCGCTTTGCTCTCTCACTGCTGGTTTCATAAACCGGGGAATAAAACTCACGTTGCAATTGTAAGCCTTCATAATCTACAGCAACAATACCAGGGGTCAGGTCAAATCCGTCAAATTTTGCCTGGTAGGTTTCGAAACTGGCGATCCCCTTAAAATTTATTCCTCCAATCTGGTATTTGACAGGTACCACATCAAGTTTTTTCACTTTAAGCGGATCGTACGAAAAAATTTTATTATAGTTCATCAAAGGCACCCCATCCAGCAAAACAAGCACACCGTCTGTATTGATAGTTTGTATTACTGCATCATACATATTCATGTACAACTTTCCATTTCGCAGTACCACATTAATCGGCATTACATATTCTCTCAATACTTCTTCCATCGTTGCAAATCGTTTGTATTCATCCAGACGATAAGAATATTCGGCTTTCCCGAAAAAAGGAAATGTATCAACTAATGCGGGGGGATTGAATCTGCGAATACTGTCAGCCACATAAATATTTTGTACCTGCATCGCTATACTTTTACCGGTTAAATTACTTTCTTCTTTTTTTGCGAATGATAAAAAAGGCAACCTGCCCTGCTGGTGATCATCGGCGAATGGAGTTAAAATATCTACCCGATAATTATTGGTAGTATCGCCGCCTGCCTGAATAATAATGTCGCCCGGCCCATAATAATTCTTTACATCAAAATAAACCATTCCTTTCCTATCTGTTTTGGATGCACAAAAACCAAATGGGTTGCCAGGAAAAGAAAGAAAACATTCAACATCAACTGCGGCTTTTCCATCTTTTACAGCAGCAACTTTTGCAGTAATCAGGTGCCCTCTATATTCGGGCATAAATCTTGGAGTAGTGGGGGTCGCCTGCGATAATATATTTTCCCAACGAAATCGGCGCCATCCGTGAGTCAGAAGCAGATTATCAGTAGCCTCATCAACATTTGCTTCGTTTGAAAAATAAAAGCCAGGCGACTCAACCTGACCACGAAGATCAGAAGTAAGCCAGAGATAGCTGGCGATATCGTCCTGGTCAAATGTCTGAAGCGAGTCCATTTGAGATACCGAAATTGAATAGATAATGTTGTCAGTTGCCTTATCTTCCCCGATAGTAGAAATAGAAAGATTTACCTTTTGCCTCTTCTCATAGACATTTTTATCGCTACTGATGCTTACCGAAACGACATCCTTTGATCTTGTAAACACCAATCGCTCACAAACAGGTTGTTGATCTTTATTGAATAAAGTGAAATGGCTTATTCCCTCTGTCAACTTTGCTTTATCAATATATAAAACCAGGTCATTTTCATAATTGACATACCCAGGTTCTGCTACCTTAAGTACTTGACGTGTATGTGCCAGCAAAAAAACTTTTTCTCCGCGTTGCCCCGTTTCTTTCACTTTTGCCTGTATCCTTACTTTTAGTCTGCCGTCTTTACCATCCGTTACATTCATTACATAGCCATAGTCATATACAGCAGGCAACGAGCTGGTAAAAGATTTTCCTTCAGGTAATAGAATGGTAGCTTTATAGGCACGACCGGCCACTGGTATAAATGTAAAATTTCCGATACCAAACCGGTAGACCGAAAAACTTTTGATCGTGTCACCATTATCATCTGTTATCACACCTCTTGCATCCATTCCTTTACCATCCTGGCCGACTACCTGAAAAGCGACTTTTGTTTCGATACCTTGTACCAGGTTACCACCTTCAGGAAAAAAGTTTGCGGTTACCCTGACAGAATCTTTTTGAAAATTTCCTTCAACGGGTTTAATTGTATTGACTACGCTTATGGGTTTCTCAAAAAAAAAGGAAGATCCTGAATTCTTCATCCAGTTCGTATATGCTCTTATATTATAGTTATCAGACTTGAGAGTAAGTGGCAAATAGAATGATCCTGATCCGCCCTTGCCTGTTAAAGATATCTTTGCCTGTGCTACCGGTTTATTAGACCTGTCTAATATCTCTACATAAGCAACCTTACTAAGATTTAACGGGCGATGTGTGGCTCCGCCAACACAATAAACCTTAAACCAGATTATTTCCCCTGCGATGTAAAAGTTTTTATCTGTATGTAAATAGATTTTCTCCCTTGCAGACTGTTGATTGAATTTTTCGAACTGCTGTTGTATATTTTTAAACGCTTCATCCTGCCCCCAGGCTGGTGTAAATATAACCGCTGGCAGCAATGCCAATGACAAGTATAGAAAACGATCTTTGATTGCTGTCATATGTATGATTATAAAATAAATGCTTTGGATAATAATTACCAGTAAGATGGCCTTATAAGAGAGCCGCCTCTCGCTGTACATTCAACACAAGGGGTTGGAGCGATTTCGTATCGCATAACCCCGGGTCCTGTAAAAATTTGCGAAAAAATGGAATGGCCACCTGAATAAGCAGCTTTTATGCTATCAGGATGATTCGGAATATCAAGCTTAGGACAATCCTGATTAAACTTCCATCCACGAAGCTCATTTGCTGAAATAAAAAATCTTTTCTCTTCAATATCAACAGCAGAAACATACCCGATAACCAACTCACCGGGATCTGAGGTACAATGTACATTGCCTCTTATTTCTGATGGTTGTGCATCGAATATGGTCCCCAGGCTTTCCGTGTTTTTTTTCATCATCTCATAAAACTCATAACCACTCTTATCCAGCGCATACTGACGCAATAAAATGCTATACCTGACTGCTAGTTTTTCACTTCCATTTCCAATAAAAGTAACAGGCGCCCGGTAAATAATATCTGATTGCAGGGAAGCTGATGATCCCAGCAAAATATTACTTGAACTATTGTACTTCCAGCAAATGGAGACGTCATCGCCAGGCCCCCTTGGTATCACAGAACTATTAACATACTTAAAATTTGAATAATAGTATGTCCTGATCTGCCAGGTTTCATCATAATCCCAAAGATAATAACGGGTATTGTTGGAATCATCATGTGTATTCACATACACCTGCACACCGTTATCGTCCTGCCTGAATCCCAAACTCTCGATCGCAGGTGTTTTTCTTGCTACTACATAATCAGAAAGGTATTCTTTTCCGTTGGCAGTTGTTATTCTAAGACGATATTCCTGGTTTAATACAAGATTAAGATTTGGAGAAGTATATAAACCATCTCCATTCATAGTTAACTGCCGGGTTGTATTATCTTTTCCTTCTACTACCACCTGGGCATTTGACTCTCCTTTAAGAGTAGCTGTGGCATCCAGTTTAAACGTTCTTGTAAGCCTGACCCTGGTAGGCCCGGTTCCTGCATTCAAAACCCCTTCTATTACAAGGTAAGAATTGGCAGAAGAGATAATGGTTGGTTTGTATGGCTCCCTACAACCAAAAACCGTGATAAGAACAAGGCAACAAAGAAAAACTTTTCTTCCTTTCATTTTTAAAACCGAATATTAAAATTTATAAATGGAATCGCACTTCCAAAAATTGAAAGTTTATACCCGCTTATTAAACTATTTTGAGAAATAAAATATACTGAATATGGGTTTTTTCTACCCAATAGGTTGTAAATGCCGATCGTCCATGAATTGTGCGTTTTTTGATTCACTTTGTGATTGCCATCTATGTTCATAGAAAAATCGGTCCGTATATAGTCGGGTATGCGGTGAGAATTCCTGTCGAAATAAAGTACCCGTTCAGAGCCGGCATAATAATACCGGCCAACAGGCAGTGTAATAGGCCTGCCTGTACTATAGGTAGAATTTAGTGATACGCTAAAACGATGGTTAACACGGAAATTACCTGCTAATGTTACGTCATGTGGTTTATCATAATTGGCGGGATAAAATTCTCCCCGGTTTACCTGTATGTCCGGATCCTGTGTATTGGTTTTTAAAAAAATGCGGGAATAAGTATAGCTTATCCATCCATTGATCTTTCCACCGGGTTTTTTGATCAGCAATTCCAGCCCATAAGCCTTTCCACTCGTATTAATAACATCTGTCTCGATAGTATGATTCAACAATAATTTAGCCCCCGGTTTATAGTCCAGGTAATTTTTGATACGTTTATAATACACTTCAACCGAAGTTTCAATTGTATTGGATTTAAAATTTTTATACAGGCCCAAAGAAACCTGGTCGCCCTGTTGCGGCTTTATGTTAGGATCGCTTAGTTTCCATATATCCGTAGGGGCTATAGCGGTTGTATTTGACAACATATGGATATACTGTCGTTGCGAGTTGTAAGAAGTTTTTAAAGAAAAACTGGTGGTAAATGCATAGCGGACCGAAAAACGGTATTCCGGGCCGGAATAATTTTGAATAAACTTCCCCTTTTCGTAATCTTTTGTATCAACTACATTGGCTGGTGTCGTAGGTAAGCCCGGCGCATAATAATTTACCTGTTGCGGCCCCAGGTAATTGAATAGGGAATAACGTATCCCGGAGCTCAATGACAATTTATTATTGGGACTATAACGGTGAGTTAAATATGCTCCGCTCTCTAGAGCTTGCTCCGCTTCAACTGTAACAGGGGTTATGATTGAGCTTTTATCAAACGGTTCGTAAGAACCTGGTTGCAGTTTATAACGAATGCTGCTGGCACCAAAATCAAATGAATGTTTTTGATTCAGGTAGTAAACAAAATCCGTTTTTGCATGCAGTTGAGTGATACCGAACCGCAGGGCAAATGCCGTTTCTTTATCTTCTTCCCGAAACACTTTATACTTGTATTGATCATAGCCGATAATAAATGCAGCGCTTAACCGGTTGCTAAAATTTCTTGTCCATTTAACGGTAAGATTGCGATTGGAATAAGCATAAGTAGTATCGCTATCAAGGGAAAACCTGTCATTGCTAAAATAACCGGAAAAATAAAGATTATTGGAACTGTCGATCCTGTGACTGACACCCAGATTCACATCCTGGAAAGAAGCCTTACTGTTTTCATATTCAGAAGGCAAAAGATCCAACAACCAATTGGCGTAGGTACTACGGCCTCCAAAAATGAAAGAAGTTTTGTCTTTTGTTATTGGCCCTTCCAAGTGTACTCTGCTGGTAATAGGACCAACCCCTGCCGAACCTGTAATCTTTTTTTTGTTTCCTTCGCGGCTGTTAATATCCAGTACAGAAGCCAACCGGCCACCGAACCTGGCCGGGATACTGCTTTTATACAATTCCACATCTTTTATCACTTCCGGATTGAAAGCAGAAAACATTCCGAAGAAATGAGAAGGATTATAAATCGTTGCATCATTAAAAAGAATGAGATTCTGATCTGCAGAACCGCCCCGCACATTGAATCCCGTACTAGCTTCACCAACAGTTTTTACACCAGGAAGGCTTGTAATAACCCGTAATACGTCCGCTTCCCCGAATACGGACGGCACCCTGCGTATACTTTCAATACTCAATCTTTCCACACCCATTTGTACCCGGTTAATATTAATTAGTTTTTTGGATGATACAATAACTTCTTTTAAAGTGGTAATCTGTTCGCGGATATCAATATCCAGTTTTCCGTCGGAATATACCGCCAATTGAAGCTTTGTATCCTTCATACCAATCCCTAAAATATTCAATGTATGTTTACCTGCCGGCACTGTCAGAGAATAATTTCCATACGCATTTGTTACTGTAGAGTATGTATTATTTATATAAACAGATGAATTTATAAGAGGTTCTCCTGTTGTTGCATTTCGTATTGTTCCGCTAATAATAGCATTGCCGTTAAGTATATTT